>JBJSYW010000553.1:0-18250 GCA_046089985.1 Chloroflexota bacterium | reverse complement strand
CGGCAATCGGCGAGTCGTTCGCGGTCGCGCTGAAATTTTTCGATGTAGGCGAGCCAGTAGTGTGCGGCCATGACGGGCTGGGCGCGCTGCAGGTGGGTGTAGCCGGGCAGCAGGATCTCACCGGCGGCTTCGGCGCGCGCCAGCAGGGCCGCCTGCAAGCCGCGCAGCGCCGCGTCGATCGCCGGCAGAGCCTGCAGCACCCACAGGCGGAAGTCAGTCGCCACCTGGTCGTTGCGGCTGCGCCCGGTGTGCAGCTTGCCCGCCGGTGCGCCGATCAGCTCGCCCAGGCGGCGCTCGACCGCGCTGTGGATATCCTCATCGCCAGGCAAGAAGACAAATGTCCCAGTCTCCAGCTCGCCGGCGATCGCCTGCAGACCGGATTGGATGGCGGCATGCTCATCAATGCTCAACACCCCGGCCTGGTGCAGCCCGTGCGCCCAGGCCTGGCTGCCGCGCACATCCTGCGGCCCCAGGCGCTGGTCGACCGGCAGCGAGGCGTTCAGCAGCCAGGCAGCCGGGTCAAGTTTCCCGTCAAAACGTCCACCCCATAAAGTCATGCGGCGCTCCTTGGGCGGCGGCCCGCCCCCGGCGTAGCGTGCCGCTGCGCCGGGGAGGTCGGGCCGCCCGGCCCGCTTCGCTAGTCGCGCTTGAAGCGCGAGTAATCCGGCTTGGGCATGTTCAGGCCCGAGATCGGCAGGCCGTTCAGGGCGCGCACCTTCAGCGACAGCCCGAACAGGTGGATGAAGCCTTCGGCGTCGCTCTGGTCGTAGACGTCTTCCTGCCCAAAGGTGGCGAAATCTTCGCGGTACAGGCTGAGCTTGCTCTTGCGCCCGGCCGAGATGATGTTGCCCTTGTAGAGCTTCAGGCGCACCATCCCCGAGACCGGCCCCTGGGTGCTGTCGATGAAGGCGTCCAGGGCTTCGCGCAGCGGGGTGAACCACAAGCCGTTGTAGACCAGCTCGGCATACTTGACCGCCACCTGCTGCTTATAGTGCAGCGTGTCGCGATCCAGCACCAGGCTCTCGACCTCGCGGTGGGCAGCCAGCAGGATCGTGCCACCGGGGGTTTCATACACGCCGCGGCTCTTCATGCCCACCAGGCGGTTCTCGACCAGGTCGACCCGTCCGATGCCATGTTTGCCGCCCAGGGCGTTGAGCTTGGCAATCAATTGGGCCGGGCTGAGCGGCTCGCCGTTGACGGCTACCGGAGCGCCGTGGTCGAACTCGATCTCCACGTACTCGGGCTCGTCAGAGGCCTGCTCGGGCGAGGTGCTGAGTTGGAACATATCTTCCAGCGGCTCATTCCACGGGTCTTCCAGCGGGCCGCCCTCGTGCGAAAGGTGCCACAGGTTGGCGTCGCGGCTGTAGATCGACTTCAATGTGGCGGTGATGGGGATGTTGCGCGCTTCGGCATAAGCGATGGCGTCTTCGCGCGAGCGGATGGTCCACAGCGGGTCGCGCCAGGGAGCGATAACTTTCAGGCGCGGGTCCAGCGCCATGACGGTCAGCTCGAAGCGCACCTGGTCGTTGCCCTTGCCGGTCGCGCCGTGTGAGATCGCATCCGCGCCCACCTGGTGGGCCACTTCCACCAGGTGCTTGGCGATCAGCGGGCGAGCCGCCGAAGTGCCCAGCAGGTACTTGTGCTCGTAGACCGCCCCACTGCGCAGCATCGGGAACAGGTACTCGGCGGCGAACTCCTCCTGCAGGTCGCAGACCACCAGCTGGCTGGCGCCGCTCTTAAGCGCCTTCTCCTCCAGCCCGCTCAGGTCCTCACCCTGACCAACATCGGCGCAGAAGCACACCACCTCACAGTCATAATTCTCCTTCAACCAGGGGACAATGATGGATGTATCCAGCCCGCCGGAGTAGGCCAGGACAACTTTTTTGATCTGGGGTTTCGTTTTCGGGTTCATCGGGTCTCCTCAATCCTTGATATACAGTGGGTCGATATACAAAAAACTGCCCTCGGGAAGGAGGGCAGTCGTGTCAACTGGTGCGATCTTGTGCGGGGGGCAACGCCTTAGCAGGTCAGGCTGCGCTCAATCACAAAATCCCATCCTTCCCGGGGAAAGATGGGGGCAACGACGAGCGCGCAGAGCATTGACCAGGTGAGGCTGCATAATTCGCCCGAGTTTATCATCGAGAACCGCGCTTGTCAATCACTTCTTTTTGATATTTTGGGATATGATTGTCACATGAATTTACTCACTCCATCCCTGGCACTGCGCGACTTCCGCATGGACGACCTGGAAGCGCTGACCGAATACAACAATCATGCGGAGGTGCATCGCTACGAAAGCGAGCACATCCCGGATCAAGCCGCCAACCAGGCCTACCTGGAACACGTGGTGCGCTGGGCCGGCGAAGACCCCCGCACCACTTATGCGCTGGCTGTGACGCTGCAAGACAGCCAGGCAAGCAGCTTCGCCCCCGATACGCCGGTCGGGCGCGTCTCGCTCACGCTGCTCTCGCCGCGCATCCGCTTGTGGGAGATCGGTTGGACGATCCACCCGCGCCTGTGGGGCCGAGGCTACGCCACCGAAGCCGCCGGCGGCCTGCTGCGCTTCGCCTTCCACAGCCTGGGAGCGCACCGGGTGGTGGCTTTCTGCAACGTCAACAACCGCGCCTCGGTGCGAGTGATGCAAAAGTTGGGCCTGCGCTGCGAAGGCCGCCTGCGCGAAGAACGCTACTGGAACGGCGCTTGGTGCGACGAGTTCGTCTACGCCATCCTGGATCAGGAATTCAGCCAACCGGCGTCCGCCTTTCCGCAGGGCCGGGAAGCGCCCGAAGGCTGCGAGGAAACATAGCCAAAAATCAGCCTGATTTAGTACGATTTACGAAAGGATGGTACACTTAAGCTTCATTCAACCATCCCATACGTAAAAGATTGACGAGCTTACAGGCATGAACTTTATTCGAGAACAGCACCTGACTGCACGGCTGGCGCGCGTGATTCCACGCCTGGCAGTGATCTACCTGCTGCCGGCGATTATGCTGGCTGCCGCAGTATACAGCGCGCTGCGCAGCGGCGCGCCGGTATCCGATTATGTGCGCGACCTTGCCTCCGTGGCAAGCCTGCCGCCGCTGACCGGGTTCTTCTCCACCGCCGGCAGCCTGTTATGGGGCGCGGCGGCTGCCATCTGCTACCTGGGTTGGGCAGTGCTGCGTCACTCGCCGGGCGATGAAGATACCGCCTGGATGCTGTTCTGGGCGGCCGTGATGGGTACGCTGCTGTGCATCGACGATATGTTCCTGCTGCACGAGGAAGTAATGTGGAAGAGCGTGGGGTTCGGCGAGAAGCAGTTTTACCTGCTGTACCTGCTGAGCGGCGCGCTGGGCGCGTGGCGCTACCGGCGGCAGCTGCTGCGCAGCGAGTACCTGTATCTGGCGGCGGCAGTCGGGTTGTTGGGGCTGTCGGTGGGCATCGACGCGCTGCGTGATGCGCACACCCCGTGGGATCACCTGCTGGAAGAGACGCCGAAGTGGTTCGGGATCGTTACCTGGCTGGCGTATTGGGCCGGCGTGTGTGCGAATACGCTGCGCGCCCGCATACTCGGCGCAAATCCAGGGCCGGCAGCCGGCAAATAGCACAGCCGGCTGCGCCGGGCCGGGAAGGCGTGCCCGGCTGGAAAGCCAGATGGGGCAGGCTGCGGCGCAAGCCGCTCAACCGAGCGGCATTTTCAACACCAGTTCGTCGTCATCCATCTCGCCGGTGGACACAAAACCCAGCCGCTCGTAAAAGCCCTGCGGGCTGCCCGGGTGCGGCAGCGGGTCACAGCTGACCCCCAGTTCCCGCGCGCCGGGGCGGGTGCGCACGTACTCGACCAGGCGCTGGATAGCCTGAGCGCCCCAGCCGCGCCCCTGGAACGGGGGCGCGATCATGAACCGCCACAGAAAATACTCCGGCGTGTGCGGGTCGTCGACGATCATCATGAACCCAACCAGCGCCTTGCCGGCCTGGATGGCGCGGAACCAGGCATGGGGATGGAAATTGGCCTCAGCCAGCGACATTACGTTGGGCGCTACCATGTAGACCTGCGGCTCGCGCAGCGTGTCGCTCAGCCAGCATACCGGGCGCACGCTCTCCATCGTGATCGGCTCCAGGGTCACCGGGCCATAGGGGCCGAAGTAATCTGCCAGAGCGGCCCGTGCGGTGGCCGCGGCATCCGACACAGCCGATGGGGCCGCCGGGCCGCCGGGCAGCGCCTGGGCTGCGGCTGCCAGGTTGAGCAGGTCGAGGGTCATCTCCCAGTAGTGCAGCGGCGTGTCCGGATTGATCACTTCGTCCACCAGGTGCGCCAGCAGGCGGCGCAGCCGGGCAGCCGTGCGGCGGGGGGCGGCTTGCAGCAGCGGATCGGCGCAGCCGGCCAGGTCATCCAGGGCCTGGCGTAAACCGGTAGGCACAGTCGGTGTATTCAAGCGATCGAAAGGCAGCATCTGTACGGCTCCTCTATGCTTCAAGACTCCAACCCGGCCCACTCTTCCATCAAGAGATCCAGGGCCTCCTGGGCGGCGGCATACTCCTTGCCCAGCTTGTGCACCAGACCGATATCGGCGGGCGGGTTCTCCAGCCGGCGAGACAGGTCGGCCAGTTCGCCCTCCAGCCGGATGATCTCGGCTTCGACTTCCTTGAGGCGCTTCTGGCGCTTCTTTTCATCCGGGGTCAGGCTGGGCCGGCCGCGCCGGCTGTCGAACGGTCGCCCGGTGGGCGCCCGGGCATCGGTCGCAGCCGCCTCACGCGCAGACAGCGCCCTGGCCGCGGCGGCTTCTTCGCGGGCGCGCTCCTGGGCCGCCCGGTAGCGGGTGTAATCGCCTTCAAAGACCTGCAGCAGCGCTTCACCGGGGATGATCTCCCAGATCTGGGTGCCGAGAGCGTCGATCAGGTAGCGATCATGCGAGACGAGCAGGATGGTGCCCTGGAAAGCATCCAACACCTCCTGCAAAATCTCCTGGCTGGGGATATCCAGGTGGTTGGTGGGCTCGTCCAGCAGCAGCAGGTTGGCCTGTTCAAGCGAGAGCTTGGCCAACGCCAGGCGGCCGCGCTCCCCGCCCGAGAGCGTGCCAACCCGCTTGAAGACGTCCTCGCCGGTGAACAGGAATTTTGCCAGGTAATCGCGCACGGCCCCGGAGAGCATTCCCGGCGCCACGCTTTCGATCTCCTGGGCCAGAGTGCGCTGCGGGTCCAGCCCTTCATGGGCCTGGGCAAAGTAGCCGATCTTCAGGCTGGCGCCCAGGGTCACTTCGCCTTCCAGGGGGGGCATCTGAGCCAGGATGGTCTTCAGGAAGGTGGTCTTGCCGGCCCCGTTGGGGCCAATTACCGCGGCGCACTCACCGCGCTTGAGCAGCAGGTCAGGGGTGCGGAAAAGCGGCCGGCCTTCATCGGCATAGCCCACCGCCAGGTCGTGCGTACGCAGCACCAGGTCGCCGGATCGGTGACCGGCGTGCAGGTGCAAATTGAGCTGCGGGATGCGCTTGACCGGCGGGCGCAGGGCGCGGATGCGCTTCTCGGCCTCGTCCACCCCAAACGGGCTGGTGGAGATCGAAACTTGCTCGCTGATCTGGGCCCAGTTCTGACCAGACAGGGCGTCGAACCCCAGCGCCTCGATGGCCTGGACCTCGCGGCTGAGGCGTTTCAAGCGCCCCTTGGCCTGCTGCACGTTCTGACCGGAGATATTCTTCTTGATATATTCCAGGTCTTTGAACAAGCGCGCCATTTCGCTCTCATAGACCTGCAGGCGCAGATCCCAGCGCTCCTGGCGCTGCTGCAGGTAAGCGGTGTAATTGCCGCGATAGGCCTCAATGCCCTGCGGGCTCATCTCCCAGATGTGGTCCACCACCCGGTCGAGGAAGTAGCGGTCATGCGAAACGATCAGCACCGACCCGGACCATTGGCTCAGGTAACCTTCCAGCCACTCGACGGCCTGGATGTCGAGGTGGTTAGTTGGCTCATCCAGGATCAGCAGGTCGGGGTCCGAGAGCAGCAGGCGCGCCAGAACGGCGCGAGTGCGCTGCCCACCGGAAAGCTGGTAGACCGGGCGGCGGTAATCATCAGCCTCGAAGCCCAGGCCGGTCAGCGTCTGGCGGATGCGGGTTTCATACAGATAGCCGCCGCGACGCTCAAACTCGGCCTGCAGCCGCCCGTAGCGCTCCAGGGCCTGGTCGGCCTGGCTGGGGTCGCTCATCTGGTGTTCGAGCTGGGCCAGCTCGGTTTCCATCTGGCGCAGACCTTCCAGCGCGGCCAGGCACTCATCCCACAGGCTGTGGGTTGAATCGAGCACCGCTTCCTGGGCCAGGTAGCCCATCGTCAGGCCGCGGGCGCGCTGCAGCGCTCCGGCCGACGGTTCTTCCAGGCCTAACAGGATGCGCAGCAGGGTGGTCTTGCCGATGCCGTTGGGGCCGACGATGGCGATGCGGGCGGCGTGCGGCAAGCTCAGCGAGACATTGCGAAAGATATCGAGTGGACCGTACGACTTTGCCAGGTCCAGGGCAGTGATCAGGGCCATAAAACGATTTATTATACCGTGATATAATCGCGGGGCTGTTGATTAGAGAATTTGACTATGGCACAAACATCCAACACACGACCAAAACCACAGCCTGCCGCCCGGCAGGTATTCTCGTATTTAAAGATCGCCTTGATCGGCGGTTTCATCCTGCTGGCCCTGCTGGTAGCCTACCTGACCTACAGCGGGGTGCGCAGCCTGGTCGCCAGCTGGGAGATGACCAGCCTGCCCGGAGTGACGGTGCGTGATGCAACCGCCACCCTGGCGCCCGGTCAGACCCCGGCAGCCCCGGCAGCCGGCCCGGTCCGGCCCCAAGAGGGGCCAACTCCCGAGCCGTGGGACGGCTCCGATCGCGTGACGATGCTGGTAATGGGGCTCGACTATCGCGACTGGCAGGCCGGCGACGGCCCGCCGCGCACCGATACGATGATCCTGTTCACCATCGACCCCATCCACCGCACCGCCGGGATTTTATCGATCCCGCGCGACCTGTGGGTCAACATCCCCGGGTACAGCGATTATGGGCGCATCAATACCGCCTATATGCTGGGCGAGGCCAATAAGTACCCCGATGGGGGCGGCCCGGGCCTGGCAGCCAAGACCGTTGAAGGGCTGCTGGGCGTGCCGATCGATTACTATGCCCAGATCGACTTTGGCGCGTTTGTGCGCTTTATCGACGAGATCGGCGGCGTGACCGTGACCTTCGACCAGACGATCAAGCTGGACCCGGAAGGCACCGGCAACACCAAGCGCTTCAAGGCCGGCACCTATACACTGCCCGGCGACCTGGCGTTGGCCTATGTGCGCCTGCGCAAGACCGACGGCGGCGATTTTGACCGCGCGCAGCGCCAGCAGGCAGTGATCATGTCGATCCGCAAGCGGATCAGCGATCACAAGATGCTGCCCACGTTAATCTCGAAAGCGCCGGCGCTGTATGAAGAGCTGTCCTCCGGCATCCATACCAACATGAGCCTGGACCAGGCCATCCGCCTGGCCTGGCTGGCGTACCAGATCCCGGTCGACGATATCAAGAAAGGCGCTATCGGCACCGAGCACATCACCTTTGCGAAGTCGCCGGATGGCTCGCAAGATGTGCTGAAGCCGCGCACCGAGCAGATCCGCGCCCTGCGCGACGAAGTCTTCAGCGAGGCCAACCCGTCAAAGCCGGTGGCGAACAGCATGAGCATCGAGGAACTGCTGAAAGCGGAGAACGCTCGCGTGCGGGTGCTGAACGGCAGTTCGGTGCCCGGGCTGGCGGCGCAGACCGCCGATTACCTGAAAAGCCTGGGGATCAACGTGGTGGAGACGGGCAATGCAGACGCCTATACCGCCAGTTCACAGGTGATCTACTATACCGGCAAGCCGTACACGCTGAAGTACCTGTTTGAGTTGATGAAAATCGGTCCATACGGGATCCGCCACACATTTGATCTGTCCAAAGGCGCAGATATCGCCATCATTGTGGGGGATGACTGGGCGCAGGCCGGAGTTATGCCATAGCCGGAAGGAATGGTTAAGAAAGCGCTGCTGCTGCTCTGCGTTGGCCTGGCGATCTGGATTCCACGCGCCTTTGGGCTGAACCGCTACGTGCTGACCGACGAAGTGGTCTGGTTATGGCGGTCGGCTAATTTCTACTATGGGCTGGGGCAGCGCGATTTTACCATCGCCAGCCGCAATATGTCGCCGGGCGTAGTTACAATGTGGGCCAACACCGCCGCCTTCTTGGTGCGTTTTCCAGAGTACCGTGGCTATGGGCAGGGGCTGCTGGACAAGTATTCCCTGATGGAATCGTTCCTGCTCGAGCATGATGTCAACCCGCACGACCTGCTGACCACCGGGCGAGCGCTGACGGCGGCGCTGAACAGCGGGCTGCTGGCCCTGGCTTGCCTGCTGGCCTACCGGCTGTTTGGGCTGCTGCCCGCGCTGGCTGGGTTCCTCTTGATCGCGTTCGAGCCATACTACATCGGGCTGACGCGCCTGTCACACCTGGACGGGCCGATGAGCGCCTTTGCCATCGTGGCGCTGCTGGCCTTCCTGGTGTACCTGTATGATGGGCAGCGCCTGGCGCCGCTGCTGCTGTCGGCGGCAGCCGCCGCGCTCTCGATCCTGGCCAAGCTGCCGGGGCTAATCCTGCTGCCGACCTTTGCGCTGCTCTGGCTGTGGGAGGCGATGCGGGCCGGTAGCGCCGGCCGGCGGCAACCCCTGCTGCGGCCGGCGCTGCTGTGGGCCGGCGCGTTCTTGCTGACCATGCTGGTCTTCTTCCCCGCCCTGTGGGCCAACCCGCGCATCACAATTTCGAACCTGGTGGTCGGCCCGCTGCGGCTGGCCGGCAATGTGTTCACCTTGAAGCCAGACCGGCCGGCGGATACGGCGCGCAGCAATGGCGCGCAGACCGACGACGACAACTTGGATGACAAGGAAATTGGCCCGTTCGAGTATATCCTTCGCTACCCCACGCGCTACATCTCGCACGCCACTCCAATCACCCTGATCGGACTGCTGGCGGGGCTGCTGGCGCTGCTACTGAGCAGCGGGCCTTTCCAGTCAACCCTCAGCCGGCGTGCGGCGATTGGGGTGTTGGTCTTCGTAGCAGTCTATACCGTGCTGATGACCATTCCACCCAAGTCATCGGGGAAGTATTATGCGCCGGCTTACCCTTCCCTTGACATCATCGCCGGGTTGGGCTGGGCAGCCCTGGCCGGGTGGGCCCAGCAGGGCCTGCGGTGGTTGAATACAGCCGGGCAAGCCTGGGCCGGGCGCCTTTCCAAGGCAGCCGCAGCGCTAATCCTGAGCGCGGCCGTGCTGATCCAGGCGCTGCAGGCGCTTCCAGAGCATCCCTATTACCTGACCTATCTGAACCCCGGGTTTTGCAGCACACAGGAACTCTGCCAGCAGTGGTCATCCGGGTCCGGTGAGGGTCTGGATCAGGCAGCTGCCTACCTGAACGGCAAACCAAACGCCGGACAACTGAAGGTCATGTCTCTGTACGGGATCGGGCCATTCTCTTATTTCTTCAAAGGCCAGACAACTCCGCTGATCCTCAGTTCTTCACTATCCGAGGCGATGCAGCTGCGCAAGATTGATGGGATGGATTACCTGGTCGTCTACCTGAACCACTGGAAACGCCAGCGTCCGGTGCTGTTGTTCTCCCACCTGAACGAACTGAACCTGGAACCGGAACAGCGCATCTACTTGGACGGGGTTGAATACGCGCGCATCTATGCCGTGAGCCAGTTCCCCCCCGGGCTGTTCGATACGCCTTCCCCCTAGGACGCATGGATACCCTGAGCGGCGCGATCGAACGGATCACCTACTATAACGAAGAGAGCGGTTATACCGTCTTGCGCTTGAAGCCAGACCGCAGCCAGCGCTCCGGCGCGACCGGGCTGGGGCGCGATGGATTGGTGACAGTGACCGGCAGCCTGCCCGCGCTGACCCCCGGAGAGCACCTGCAGTTGAGCGGAGCGTGGAGCAACCACCCCACCTACGGGATGCAGTTTCAGGTCGAAATCTGCCGGCAGGGCCTGCCCGCCAGCGTGGAGGGCATCCGGCGCTACCTGGGATCGGGGTTGATCAAGGGCATCGGGCCGCGGCTGGCCGAACGCATTGTGGAACTGTTCGGCGAGCGCACGTTGGAGGTGATCGAGCAGCATCCGGAGGAGCTGCGCCGCGTGCCAGACATTGGGCCACGCCGCGTCGAGCGCATCTCCCGCGCCTGGGAGGAGCAGAAGCAGGTCAAAGAGATCATGCTCTTCCTGCACAGCCACGCGGTCAGCACCAGTCTGGCAATCAAGATCTACAAGCAGTACGGAGCCGACTCGCTGGCGGTGGTGCAAAACGACCCATATCGCCTGGCGCGCGATATCTACGGCATCGGCTTCAAAACCGCCGATAAGATCGCCCAGGCGCTGGGGCTGCCCAAAGACCACCCCTCCCGGCTGGAGGCCGGGCTGGTGCACGTGCTGGGCAGCGCCGGCGATGACGGACACACCTACCTGCCGCAGCCCGAACTGCTGCAGCAGGCGGCCGAGCTGCTCGGCGCGCCGGTTGGACAACTGGATGAGGCGATCACCCGCCTGGAAGGCGACCAGCGGATCGTCAAGGATTTCCTGGTCGAGCGAGAGACGCCGGACGCCGGCACAGCCGCGGCGCTGCCCAGGACAACCGCCGCCGAAAGCGGACCCGAATACCAGGCGCAGGCGGCCGTCTACCTGGCGCCGCTGTTCCATACCGAAAGCGGGCTGGCCCGCCGGCTGCAGGCGCTGGCGGGCGCTTTTCCCACCCGCTTAAGCGATATCCCCCCCGCGCTGACCCCGCTGGACGCCGCGCTCTCTGAAGAGCAGCAGGCCGCCATCCGCAGCGCGCTGGGACACCCATTGAGCGTGCTGACCGGCGGGCCGGGCACCGGCAAGACCACCGCCCTGAAGGCGCTGATCGGCGTGCTGGAGGCAGCTCACAAACGCTACGCGCTGGCTTCGCCCACCGGGCGGGCCGCCAAGCGCCTGTCACAAGCGACCGACCGGCCGGCCGGCACCATCCACCGCCTGCTGAAGGTCTCGCCCACAGAGGGGTTCCACTTCAACGCCGGCAATCCGCTGCCGCTGGACATGCTGGTGGTCGACGAGGCCTCCATGCTGGACCAGCACCTGGCTTACAACCTGTTGAAGGCGCTTGAGCCGGGGGTGCACCTGATGCTGGTGGGCGATACCGACCAGCTGCCCTCGGTGGGGGCAGGCGATGTGCTGCGTGACATCATCGCCGGCGGCGCCGCGCAGGTGACGCGCCTGAACGCCATCTTTCGCCAGGCGGCCAACTCGCAGATCATCGTCAACGCCCACCGCATCAACCAGGGGCAGATGCCGCTGACGCCAGAGCGCGCCGCGCCAGGCGGCGAACCAGGCGACTTCTTCCTGTTCCCAGCTGAAACGCCCGAGCAAGCCGCCGATTGGGTGGTCGATGTAGTTACGGCGCGCATCCCGCAAAAGTTCGGCCTGGACCCGCGCAGCGAGATCCAGGTGCTGGCGCCGATGTACCGTGGGGCAGTGGGGGTGACCAGCTTAAACGAGCGCCTGCAGGAGAAACTCAACCCGCCCGAAAAGGGCCGGCCTGAAAAGCGCCTGTTCGGCCAGCTGCTGCGCCTGGGCGACCGGGTGATGCAGCTGACCAACAACTACGATAAGGAAGTCTATAACGGCGATATCGGCGTGCTGAGCGGTTTTGACGAGGTGGAGCAGAACCTGGTGGTGGAGATCGACGGACGCGGAGTGGTGTATGATTGGAGCGAAGCCGACCAGCTGGTGCTGGCCTATGCTATCTCAGTGCACAAATCGCAGGGGGCAGAGTTCCCGGCGGTGGTAATGCCGCTGGTGACGCAGCACTATATGATGCTGCAGCGCAACCTGCTGTATACGGCGGTGACGCGCGCCCGGCGGCTGTGTGTGCTGGTGGGCAGCCGCCGGGCGATCTCGATTGCCGTGCGCAATGACCAGGTGGCCAGGCGTAACACCGCACTGGACATCCGGCTGAAACGCTGAAGCAGGCTAATTCGAATAATCCGGTATGATGCGGATATCCTGAACGGTCCACTCGATGCGCATCGTGGAGTTTGCCTGGAACGAGGTCAGCGAGCCATAGAACTGGATGCCGATTTCTTCGCCCTTAAAACTGCTCAGGTCGATCGCCTCCAGGCTGGAACCGGAGATACCCTTATTGAACACCTTGACCGGCCCCCAGGCGTCGTTCATCTTGATCTGCACATAGGCGGTGAATGCGTCGACCACCAGGCTGTGGCGGAAGACCAGGTACGGCCTGCGCCAGGACGGGTCAATGTAAACCGTTTCGCGGTAGGTGAGTGCGCCGTCGGTCGGCTTATTGCCGCGCCACGCGCCGGAACCGCTCATCCGCATCGACCAGCACTGTGTAGCATCCATGATGCAGCCGCTTTTCTGGCCCGCCCACTGGTACAGCTTAAATTCGGTCAGGTTGATTGTGTCGTTTGAAACGGGCGGGGTATCCGTCGGAGCCGGGGCGGGCGTATCAGCCGGCGGGGGAGCTTCGGTGGGCGGCGCTTCCGTCGCAGGCGCGTCAGTCGAAGGTGCATCCGTCGGCGCAGAGGGCTGGGTGGGCGCATCGGCGATCAACTGCGGGGTAGCGCTAGGCGCGCTGACCTGGGTCTGCAGCGCGGCGGCGGTCTGCGCCAGCTGGGTCTGCTGGATGCCAATCGCCACATCGGTGGCAATGCGGGCCGAATTATCCTGACCAGTGGGCATGCTGCAGGCGAGGATAGCCAGGAGAACTGCCAGCGCCGCCGCCAGAACTTTCTGCCGGCGAATGGCTGGATGTCCATGGGACCTGGAGCGGTACATGGGGCCTCCTATTTATGATTCATGCAATGAGCGGTTGTGATGCCAGGTGTAGATTACCTGCTCTCCATGATTATAATCCGCCGCCACAGGTTTGTGCAGACAATCATTCCACCGGGTGGATGCGGCGAGCATACGACAGGGCGAGCAGGAAGATGCCCAGAGAAAGCGCCACGCAGACGGTGATCACCTGGATGATCGCCAGCGCCCCCTGCCGCTCTACCAGCTGCCCCACCAGCCAGGGCAGCGCCATGCCTCCCACGCCGGAGGCGACGAAAAACCAGCGGGTGATCGAGCCGGTGTTAGGCAGGCGCTGCCCGGCGAAGATCAGCATCGACGGGAAGAAGGAGGCCATGCTGGCGCCCAAACCGATCGCCCCGACCCAAACCAGCAGGTAGTTGTACGGGAAGGCCAGGATCAGAACCAGGAACAGCAGGCTGAACAGCAGGTCGCCGGCCAGCAGCGTCTCGGGGCGCAGGCGAGCAGCCAGCCAAACGCTGACCAGGCGGGCGGCGGTCAGCGCGCCCCAGAAAGCAGAGGTCAGGTAGGCAGCGGAGGCCTGGCTGCCCAGGTCCAGCAAGGTGGCATAGGTGTAGATCCAGCCGCCGAAAGCGCCTTCCGCGCCGACATACAGGAAGAACAGCACCGCGATCAGCGCCACCAACAGCGCGCCAGCTGCCGCCGAGGGGGCCTGGCGGTGGGTGTGCGGCGGCGGAGCAGCCGGGCTGGGCAGGCGCAGCAGCAGCAGCGCCACCGGCAGCGGCAGCAGCGCCATCAACCAGAAGGCCCAATCCACGCCGCCGGTGCGCTGCAGCGCCTGGGCGACGATGATCGGGCTGAGCAGGGCGCCGATGCCAAACGCGAAGTGCAGCCCATTCAGATACGGGTTGGCGCGCTCGCCGTGGGTCCACACCAGCAGCAGGTTGCCGCCGTTATCCACCACGCCTTCCATCAGGCCCAGCAGCAGCATAACCAGCAGCAGCAGCGGCAGGCTGTGCATCAGCGGGGCCAATACCAGGCACACGGTAAAGCCCAGCAGGGCCACGGCTTGCAAACGGTGGCCTGGCAGGCGGTCATAGGCAGCCCCGCCGCCCAATGCGCCAAACAGGTAGCCAAGCGATTTAGCCGTGAACAGCCAGGCGATCAGGGCCAGGCTGGAGGCGGTCTTTTCAGCCAGCGTGGGCAGGGTTGGCCCCAACACGGCGCCGGTCAGGCCGAGGATGATAAAGGCCAGGTAGTAGGCCAGGGTGTTTTTGGTTTGGGCGTTGATGGCGGCTCCGATCTTTGATTTTTTATGGAAGGTTGAAGAGGGGCGGCAGCGGCTGCATCACCAGCAGATCCTCACGCCGCTCGACGCTCAGGGCGAAGGCGAAACGGTCCAGCGCCTGGCAGGCGTGCAGATCGCCGGGGTTGAACAGGGCGTGCTCGGGATCGAGGAATTTATTCCCAGCCAGGGCAGCGGCCACGCGCGCCAGGTAGGGCGCCGGATCGGGCGTTGGGCCGCTGAGCAGCGCTTGCAGGTAATCGGCCAGGGCCAGGTCTTCATCACCCTGCCCGGGGAGCGGGCCGGCGATATGCGCCAGCGGCGCGCCGGTGGACACAAACGTGAACTGCGCCAGGCCGGAGCGGCGCACGCACGCGGCCGTGGCGGCAGCGCACACAAAGCTGCTCGCCAGCAGCAAATCTGCCTGCCGGCAGCGCACCACGCCCTGCGTGCCGTGCGTGGTGCGCTGCACCAACCGCCGGCCGCGCAGATCGGCCTGGCCGACCTGCACCGGCGAATTGCCAAAATCAAAACCGGGGATCGGCAGACCATCGATCTCGCCCATCAGCAGCGCGCCGGGAAAGCGCCGGCGCAGTGCGAAGGCGTCTTCCACCTCAGCGGTCAGCAGGATTTCGACTGCGCCGCGGGCAAAGGCATAGGCTGCGGTGGTAAAGGCGCGCAACACATCGATCACCACCACCGCCCCGCGCGCCCGGGCGCAGGTGTCTAAATTGGCGTAATGAAACTGCATACCGGCCTGCACCTATGGTTGGACGAAGCGCAGCAGCCAGGCGCCCCAGTAGCGCTCGCCGGGGGCCGGCGTGCACACCAGGGCGGCCAGTTCGGCCTCGGGCTGCCCGTTCTCACCCAACTGTAGGCTATACAGCACACCCGGCGCGGGTGAAAAGTCGGCGTAACCGGCGCCCTTTTCGGGCTTCAGCCCGGTATAAAAGCGCTCTTCACCGTTCTGCCACTTGACGATCACCAGGATGCCGGACATCGGGTTGTTATAGCGGTCCAGCGCTTCCACCTGGATCAACGGGGCGGGCAGCTGGCGATCGCACAGCTTTTCTCGGCTGAGCAGCAGGAACGGTGCGCCGGGGGTGGGGCTGACGGTAAGTGTGAAGGTCGGGGTAAAGGTGGGGCGCGGGCGGGGCGTCTCACTGGGGGGTGGAGCGCCGTCGGTAGCCCGCCCGCCGAAACCGCCCGCCACCGCGGTCAGCGCCGCCAGGGTGCTGGAGGCGGCGGTGGAGGCGGCGCCGGTTTCGATGGCCGCGGCCTGGGCCGCGGCGGTTTCAACCAGGGCAGTGCCGGCCGCGGCGGTCTGCAGGGCCGCCTGGGTAGCCGGTTCGCCGGCAGAAGCAGACACCGTAGCGGCGGCGGCGGCGGTGGACAGGCTGTCTTGGGTGGCGGCGGCGGCGGCGCGGGCCGATTCGGTGATCGGCAAATCGCCCAGCGGGGTTTCCACCGCGCGGGTCTCAGCCGGGCCGGCGGTGGATGCACCCGGCGTGATGGCGATCGGTTGGCCGGGCGGCGCCTGCCCGAGGGCGATCGCCAGCATGCCGAGGGCGCGCGCTTCCGCGGCAGAGCCTTGCTCAGCCAGGGTGCGCTGCGCCTGCTCTGACAGGGCGCGGAACAGATCGGGGTCCTGCAGCAGTTCCAGGCGGGCCTGGGCGCGCACCAGGTCGGCGTTGCCCAGGTAGGCGGCGGCGATCAGGGCGCGGTATTGATCTTTGAACTCGCTGCGCAGCGACTCCGGCTGGGTGTCGGTGTATTCCACCGGCTGGATGTTCCAGGCGTACAGCAGGCCCAACACCACGCCCAACACCAGGCCGGTCAGCAGGTACAGGTTGCCGCGCTCTTCGCGGTTCATGGCGCGGGGGTTCCCCGGCCCAGATTGAAAGTCTGCAGCGCAGCCAGCAAATCCTGCAGGCGCTGCACATCGGCGGCGTTATAGCCGTTTTGGGCGGCGAACTCGATCGCCCGGCCGAGCTGCTCGTCCGGTGAAGCCGCGCCCAGCAGCGCCAGCCGGCGCACGGCAGCCGGCAGGTCCTGCTCGGCGGCATACGCTTCGGCCACCATCAGCACGTAATCGGTTTTGTAGTCAATCCGTAGTGTATCCGGCGAGGTATCGACATAGCGCACCGGGCTGATCAGCCAGCCATAGGCCAACCCGGCCGCCGCGCCGACCAGGATCGCCAGTAAGAAGCGAATCCAGCGCATCATCGCATCGCCGTTTCTAGCGCCGTCAGGCGCGCTGCAGGATCTCGCCCAGAGCAGACAGCAGCAGGCGGATGTTCTCCGGACGGCTGCTGAAGCCCATCAGTCCCACCCGCCAGACCTTGCCCTTCAGCGGGCCGAAACCACCGGCGATCTCGATGTTGTACTCGTCCAGCAGGCGCCGGCGCACCTGGGCGTCATCGGCAAAGGCGGGCACCTGCGGGGTGGTCAGGGTAGCCAGGCGGTTGGCCGGCGGCACCAGCGGAGACAGGTCGAGGGCGTCCAGGCCGTCCCAGAACATCTCGGCATTGGCACGATGGCGAGCAAAACGCTCATCCAGGCCCTCCTCGGCGACAATCCGCAGCCCTTCGCGCAGGGCGAAGTGCGTAGAAATGGCCGAGGTGTGATGGTAGGCATGCGGCTCAAACCAGTATTTCTCCAGCCCGTTCAGGTCCAGGTACCAGTTGGCCACCGGGGTCTTGCGGCTGCGCAGCGCCAGGCGAGCACGCTCGCTGGCGGTGAAGGGGGCCAGGCCGGGCGGGCAGGATAGGCTCTTCTGGGTGGCGCTGTAGGCTACGTCGACCCCCCAGCGGTCAATCTCAACCGGGATGCCGCCCAGCGAGGTGACCGTGTCAAGCACCAGCAGCGCGCCGCCGGCATGTGCGGCGGCAGCAATCTCGGGGATGCCGGGCTGCAGCGCACCGGTGGAGGTCTCGGCATGCACCAGGGCCAGCAGTTTATACGGTTTTTCTTTCAGCTTCGCTTCTACCTGGGCCACATCGGCCACCTGTCCCCAGGGGAACTCCAGGCGATCTACGTTGGCAGTGTAGCGGCGGGCCACTTCATACAGGCGCTCGCCAAAGAAGCCGATGATCACCACCAGCACCGCGTCGCCCGGCTCGATGAAGTTGCACAAGGCGGTTTCCATGCCCGCCATCCCGGTGCCGGGGACCGCCAGGGTCAGCTCGTTGTCGGTCTGGAACAGGAAGCGCAGCAGGCGCTGCTCTTCTTCCATAATCTTCAGGAATTCCGGGTCCAGGTGGCCTACGAGCGGGGTGGCCATCGCGCGCAGCACGCGCGGCGGCACCATACTTGGCCCGGGGCCGAGCAAAGTCCGCGGCGAAGTGTTCAGATCGGTAAAGGTATTTGCTTGCATGGCAGTCTCCCTGGGTTGATCTGACCGGGGGCCTGAAAGAATCGGCGGGCAGGCCGACCCGGTGTCCTCAGACATAGTTTACTTCATAATTGGAAAATTATTTACGCTAATCGTGAATATTGGCGCTTGCCGGTCAGTTAATTATCTTGTACAATGGAGATTGCATCATTGTATTAACTAAATATGCCGATCGGTAATGACATAGGATCCAAGCCAGGGAGGGATTTCACCATGAATGTCATTAAAGTCTCAGGCACATCGCGCACATCCGCTGTGGCGGGCGCAATTGCCGGGGTATTCCGCGAGAACAAGCACGCGGAAGTCCAGGCAATTGGGGCGATCGCCGTCAATCAAGCCGTGAAGGCGCTGGCGCTGGCGAAGAGCTACCTGAAAGAGGACGGCTACGAAATTGCCTTCATGCCCGAATTTGTAGACGTAGAAATCGACGGAAAAGTACGCACGGCGATTAAGTTCGTCATCGAGCCTCGCTAGCGCGCCACCCGATCGGGCAAAACAAGACAGCCAGCAGGCACCGCCTGAAACCAGATCTGCGTCTGGGCCAGCAGATGGCCCAGACCGGTTTGGGTTGAGTGCGCCGGAGGAGCTTCATCCTGCGGCGCGATTTCATCTTTACTGCCATGCGGCAGCGAGGCAAGGTTGAACCGAGCGCATTACGCTATCGCCATCATCATGCTGATCGCCGGCCTGGCCGGGCGCGCGCAGCCGGACCGCCGAACGGGCTGGAA
>JBJSYW010000552.1:0-3116 GCA_046089985.1 Chloroflexota bacterium | reverse complement strand
CGCGCGGGTGCAGGCCGATGGTCGGCTCGTCCAGCACGTACAGGACGCCGGTCAGGCCGGAGCCGAGCAGCATCGCCAGGCGCAGGCGCTGGGCTTCGCCGCCCGACAGGCTGGGCGAAGCGCGTTCGCAGATCAGGTACTCCACGCCGACGTTGATCAGGCGGGCCAGGCGCTCGTGCAGATCCACCAGCACCGGGCCGGCGACGAGCCGGTCGTCGGGTGAAAGCTGCGCCGGCAGCGCGGCCAGCCAGGCGTCCAGCTCGGACAGCGGCAGGCCGGCGGCCTGGACGATGTTCTGCCCGAAGATGTGGGCCTGCAGGGCCTGCGGGCGCAGGCGAGCGCCCTGGCAGGCCGGGCAAACCGCCTGCTCGATGAACTCGCTCAGCTTCTGGCGGTACTCGGCGTCGTGGATGTGTTCGGCGTAGCGGCGCAGCAGGTTGGTGGCTACGCCTTCGAACAGGCCGCGGTGGCGGGCGTCCGGCGGCTTGACGCCGGGGAAGTGGCGCAGGAAGAGCGGGTGGCCGGCGCCGTACAGCAGCAGGTCGTGCTGGGCGGGGGAGAACTCGCCCAGCGGGCGAGATAGGTCAAAGTCAAAGCCGAAGTGGCGGGCGGCGGCCTCCAGCGAGCCAAGGTTGCGTTTGATCGTGTGGATATCCCAGCCGTAGACCGCCCCGCCGGCGATGGTTTTCTGCTCGTCGACCAGCTTCTCAACCCGGGCGGCCTGCACCGTGCCCAGCCCGGTGCACTGCGGGCAGGCGCCGGCCGGTTTGTTGAACGAAAAATTGCCCATCGCCAGTTCGGGCACGGGCCGCCCGCATGCCGGGCAGGGAAAGGCCTGTTCGAACGGCTCTTCAGCGGCGGCCGCAGCTGCCGGCGCACCCTCATCATCGGGCAGGCCGGTCTCGCCGGATTCATCGTCCCAATCCAGCCCTGCGCCAAGCTGGTAGGAGGGGGGCAGCTCGGCCGAGCAGTGCGGGCACGGGCGGCGCGCCAGGCGGGCGTACAGCACACGCAGGTAGGTGAAAATTTCGGTGACGGTGCCCACGGTGGAGCGCGGGCTGCGGTTCACCAGGTGCTGGTCAACGCTGATCGAAGGCGAGAGCCCGGTAATGCGGTCGACCGGCAGGCGGCCCATATAGTCGACCAGGCCCAGCGATTCCAGGTACTGGCGCTGGCCTTCTTTATGGAGCGTGTCGATGGCCAGGCTGGACTTGCCCGAGCCGGACAGCCCGGTGAAGACCACCAGGCGGTTTTTAGGGATGCGCAGGCTCACATTTTTCAGGTTGTGCAGCCGGGCGCCTTCGATGCTGATCCATTCCTGGCTCATTCAGCCCTCCCTGAAGTGCCGGGCGCCGGTTGGCCGCGGCGGAAAAACACCACCGCTCCGGCCACCAGCAGGGCCAGGGCCACCCCGGCGGCGGCGCGGGCCAGCAGCTGACCCACGCTGGGGGTCGATAAACCTTCGCTGCGGGCTTTGATCCCGTTGAGCATACCATATTCCATGATAAATACGCCCGGTTCGATGACGCTCATCCAGGCCGGGTCGATGGCCGAGCGCGTGCGCACCACCAGGCGGGTGGCGTTGGCGTCCACCGGCTCAAGGATGAAGGCCCAGCTTTCGGCCCACAGCGCGCCGGGCAGGTTGTCGGCAGGGGCGGCGCGGTGACCCAGCACCAGCGCCTGGCCGGGCAGAACCTGGATCACTTCGTAGGGGGGCGGCATTTCGGCCTGCGGGCACAGGGCCACCCGGTCGCCGGGCTGCACGTTTTGCCATTCGGGGTGGATGCGGTCGGCGTTGTGGATCGGGCACAGCATCAACTGCTCCAGCCAGTCGTAGCTGTAGAACCCGGCGCGCTCGGCGCTGATCTGCGCCAGCCAGGGCCAGACCTGGGCCGCCGGGGCGTGGATGGTGATGCCGCGCGTGCTGGCGCGCAGCGGCGCGGCGACGAACTCGTCGCCGGGATGGGCGGCAGCCAATTCGGCCGGGCGCATGCCCCAGCGCATGTGCCAGGGGCGGATGACGGTGATATACCCGATCAGCAGGCCGGCAGCCAGGGACAGGGCGGTGAGACTGAGCCAGGCAAAACGGGCCAGGCGGGAGGTGCGGTCAGCGGTCATAGGAGGGCCTCCAGGGGCAGGGTGATCCATCAAGCGCGGAGGATATCACCGCCCGCCGGCGGCTGCCCCGGGCGGGGGTCCGGTCTGCGCCTGTCCAGATGGACAGGTGCAGACCGGTAGGTACGCGGCGCGCCGGGTCAGCGCCGTTCGATGTAGCGCGGGTGGGTCATATTCTCCGGAGAGAGCACGTCGTCGAGCTGCTCGCGGCTCATATAGCCTTTTTCCAGCACCAGGTCGTAGACCGGGCGGCCGGTGCGCAGGGCATCGCTGGCGATCTCGGTCGATTTCTCGTAGCCCAGGTAGGGGTTGAGGGCGGTGACCAGGCCGATGCTGTGCGCCACCATCTGGCGTGTGCGGTCGGCGTTGGCGGTGATGCCGTTGATGCACTTTTCGGCCAGCGTACGGCAGCCGCGGCCCAGGATGTCCATCGAGTTGAACAGGTTGTAGGCGATAACCGGTTCGAAGGCGTTCAACTCCAGCTGACCGGCCTCGGCCGCCATCGTGACGGTGATGTCGTTGCCGATCACCTCGAAGGCGATCTGGTTGACCACCTCGGGGATGATCGGGTTGACCTTGCCGGGCATGATCGATGAGCCGGGGGCCATTGGCGGCAGGTTGATCTCCCCAAAGCCCGCCCGCGGACCGGAAGACAGCAGGCGCAGGTCATTGCAGATCTTTGAGAGCTTAACCGCCACGCGCTTGAGCACGCCCGAGAGCTGGACATAGGCGCCGGCGTCCTGGGTGGCTTCCACCAGGTGCGCAGCGCTTACCACCGGCACGCCGGAAAGCTGGACCAGTTTCTCGGTGACCAGCCGGGCGTAATCGGGGTGGGCGTTCAGGCCGGTACCGATGGCGGTGGCGCCCATGTTGATCTCGCGGATCAGCGACTGCGCCTCGCCCAGGCGCTGGATGTCCTCGCCGATCATGATCGCATAGGCTTCGAACTCCTGCCCCAGGCCCATCGGCACGGCGTCTTGCAGTTGGGTGCGGCCCATCTT
>JBJSYW010000551.1:0-3729 GCA_046089985.1 Chloroflexota bacterium | reverse complement strand
CTGCAAATTCTGCTATCGCAGCGTTTGCAGGGCACATCGTGAGAGAGCACCCGGTGCGGGACCATCCAGGGGGTGTGCTGCGGGTTGGTCAGGGCGTACAAATCGACCAGCGGGACGCCGAGGGCGGCGGCGATATGGGCCGGGCCGGTGTTGTTGGTGATCAACAGCGGAGCCTGCTCGATGACCGCCGCCAGGGCAGCCAGGCTCAGCTCACCGGCCAGCGAGAAGGTGGGTACGCCGGCCTGCTCCTGGATCTGCTGGACCAGCGGGCGCTCGGCGGCGCTGCCGGTGAAGAGCAGTTGAAAACCCAGGTCGCCAGCCAGGCGGGCAGCCAGGCGGGCAAACATCTCCGGCGGGTAGCGCCGCGAGGCGGCGCTGGCGCCGGGGTGGATCGCCAGCCAGGGCCGAGCGGTGTCCAGCCCGGCCTGCTGCAGCAGGCGGCCGGCCTGGCGGCGGGCGGCAGGCGGGACGCGCAGCGACAGGCGCTCGTCGAGCGCAGTGCAGCCGATGGCTGCTGCCAGGTCAAGCTGGCGGCGGGCCTCGTGGCGGCAGGCGGCGGGCGTGTCATGCTCGGGCAGCCAGTGGGTGAGCAGTTGGTACGGGTTTTCCCGGGCATAGGCCAGGCGCAGCGGGATCTCGGCCAGGTACAGCAGCAGGGCGGCGGGCAGCGGGTTCTGCGAGAAGACGGTGAAAATGACCGCCGCATCATAACCGGCCTGGCGCAGGCGGGCCACCTGGCGCAGGTCGGCCCGGCTGTGGCGGCGCGGCGGAGTGGCCTTCATCCACGGCGCCGGGTAGACCTGCACCGCATCGATCTCGGGCACCAGCGAAGCGATGGCTGCGCCGGCAGGCGAGGTGAGCAGCGTCAGTTGGCAGCCGGGCAGACCGTCTTTCAGGGCGCGCAGGGCCGGAGTGGTCATCAGCACATCCCCCAGGGTATCCAGGCGCACGCACAAGATGCGGCGGGCGCTGCGCCAGGCGGCCAGGTCGGCGGCGGGGAACATCAACGCGGCTCCTGCTTGCGCGGCGCGGGAGCCTGGCGCTCGGTGCGGATGCGGCGGATGATGTTGGTGGTGGAGCGGTCTTCCAGGTAGGGCAGGATCACCACCTGCCCGCCCAGCTCTTCCACCAGCGGCGTCTCAGGCAGCGTAGCGCGGGTGTAGTCGCCGCCCTTGACGAAGACCTCCGGCTGGACGACGCGGATCAGGTCGCGCGGGGTGTCGCCGTCAAAAGCCACCAGGTGATCGATGCACGACAGGGCGGAAAGCACCTGGATGCGATCCTCGAGCGAGTTGATCGGCCGGTCCGGCCCTTTCAGGCGGCGCACGCTGTCGTCGGAGTTGATCCCGACCACCAGGATATCGCCCAGGGCCTTGGCGCTGTTCAGGTAGCTGATATGGCCGCGGTGCAGGATGTCGAAGCAGCCATTGGTGAAGACGATGCGCCGGCCGTCCCGGCGGTAGGACTGCAGCCGGCCGGCCAGGGCGAAGGCATCGGTGATGTGCTTCTGGTCGGCAGTGAAGTAGGCGCGCAGCTCGCCGGACGAGCAGGCGGCGGTGCCATCCTGGCTGACCACGACCGAGGCGGCGGCCGAGGCCAGCTCGGCGGCGTTGGCGCTGTAGACGCCGGAGGCCAGCGCCAGGGCAAAGGCGGCCACGAAGGTATCGCCGGCGCCGGCGGCGCGCGAGTGCGGGGCCGGGCGGGCATAGGTGCGATAGGGCTGGGCGCCGCGCTCAAAGATCCAGGCGCCGTCGTGGTCCATGGTCACCGCGGCCACCTGGGCGCCGGCCAGGTCAAGGATGCGCGGGCCGTGCTGCAGCACCTGCTCGGCGCGCTGGAGCGGATCTTCGAGCCGCTCCAGACCAAGCAGGCGGACCGCTTCGGCGTAGTTGGGCTTGACGGCGGTCAAGCCCAACCCGGCGTAGCGCGCCAGGCGCTTGGAATCGGCCAGGATGAGGCGCGGTTCGGCGGCCTGCAGCGCAGCCAGGGCTGCCACTACCGCCGGGGTGAGGATGCCATAGCCGTAATCCGAGATGATCAGCGCGTCGCAGGCGGGGTAGAGCGCCTGAAGGTGGGCAATCAGGGCCGCTTCGCTGGACGGATCGAGCGGATCCGTGGCGCCCTGGTCGTAGCGCACCAGCATCTGGCCGGCGGCCATCACGCGCTGCTTGGCCAGCGTGGGCCGATCTGGGTGAACGAGCACGCCCTGGGTATCGACCCCCACCTGCTGCAGGCCATCGAGCAGCAGGCGCCCTTCCGGATCGCCGCCGGCGACGGAGATGAGGTGGGCCTGCCCGCCAAGCGCGGCGACATTGGCGGCGGTGTTGGCCGCCCCACCCGGGGCATGCCGCCGCCCGGTCAGGCGCACCACCGGCACCGGCGCTTCACGGCACAGGCGGTCGGTTACACCGTCCAGGTACAGATCAAGCATGGCCTCGCCGATCACCAGCACGCGGGCGCAGCTAAACCGTTCGATGACTTCCAGCAGGTTGTTGTTATCCATCGGCAAAACCCTCTCAATCCCCTGGGGAGACCGGCGGGCGGCCGGCGGACGGGCGGCGCCGGGGGCGGGCGTCGGCAGGATGCGGGCGGGGCGGGGCGGCCGGTTGGCCGGTCTCGGCCAGGATCAATCCGGCGGCCACGTCCAGGCCCGGAACACGGTAGTGCGGGGTGCGCAGCGGCGAGATCTGCCATTCGGTCTCGCCGCCGTTATCGAGCAGCACGGTGGTGCAGCCCGCCCGGCGGCCGGCTTCGACATCATCGAGGATGTCGCCGATCATCCAGCAGGCGGAGAGGTTGAGTTCGTGCTCGCGGGCGGCCTGGAACAGCAGCCCCGGGCGCGGTTTGCGGCAGAAACACTCCACGGCATAGGCGCGCAGCGGGCTGTCGGGCAGGTGCGGGCAGTAGTAGAAGGCGGTCAGCGGCAGGCCGGCCTGGCCAAGCAGCTGCTCCAGGCGGGCAGCTACGCCCTGCAGGGCCTGCTCGGCAAAGTGACCGCGAGCCACCCCGGATTGGTTGCTAACCACGATCAGCTTGAAACCGGCGGCGTGCAGCCGGGCCAGCCCGTCCAGCGCGCCGGGGGCCAGGCGCACCTTATCGGGGTCGACGTTATAGGGCACGTTTTCGATCAGCGTGCCGTCTTTATCGATGAATACGGCTTTGTGGTTCATATTGGGCTCCTCAAGGCCAGGAGGTCTCCCGCATCGGGATCACCAGCATCTCAGGGATAACGGTTTCGGCCGGGGTGGTGAGCAGGAAGGCCACCGTCTCGGCCACGTTGCGCGGGTCCTGCAGCACTTCGGGGTCAAGGTCGGGGAAGCGGTCCAGCAGGAAGGGGGTGCGCATGCCGCCGGAAAGCAGGGCGGTGACTTTGATGCCGTGCGGGCGGGCTTCGGTGTGCAGGGCATGGCTGAAGCCGAGCAAACCCCACTTGCTGGCGTGATAGGCCGAAGCGTTGGGCCAGGCGCGCTTAGCGGCGGTGGAGACGATGTTGATGATATAGCCGCTGCCCTGGCGCTTCATCACCGGCAGGACGGCGCGCGAGAGCAGGAACGGCCCGGTCAGGTTGGTGCGCAGGATGCGCTCCCATTCATCGACGCCCAGTTCTTCGATCGAGACGGTCTTGTCGGTGCCGGCGTTGTTGACCAGCACATCGATGCGCCCGTAGCGGTCCAGCACACGCTGGACGGTCTGCTCCACCTGGCCAGCGTCGCTGACATCCAGGGCGGT
>JBJSYW010000550.1:0-12277 GCA_046089985.1 Chloroflexota bacterium | reverse complement strand
CGATGGCCTGGGCCTGCTGCTGCCCGTATCGCGCGCCATCTCTGCCGCCCCCAACCCGCGCCAGGCCGCCGAAGACCTGAACCGGCAGATCAACCACCTGTGCCAGGAGATCGCCGCCGAGCGCTCCGCCGCCGGACGGTCTGACGGCAGCGCCCCCGCCGCGACCGGCCCCGGGCTGCCCGTCTCCGCCCCGCAGACCGGCGATCTACAGGCCCTGGCCGACGGCCTGCTTGACCTGGGCTGCGTCAAGTTCGGCAGCTTCACGCTAAAATCCGGTCTGCAGTCGCCGGTGTACCTGGATCTGCGCCAGCTGGTCAGCCGGCCGGCGCTGCTCGAAGCCGCCGGGCGCGCATACGTCCAGCTGCTGCGCGGCCTGTCCTTTGACCGCCTGGCCGCGCTGCCCTACGCCGCGCTGCCCATCGGGACGGCGGTCAGCCTGTTGGGCGGTTGGCCGTTGATCTACCCGCGCAAGGAAACCAAGGAGTACGGCACCAAGGCCGCCATCGAGGGCCTGTACCAGCCCGGGGAGCGCATCGTCATCATCGACGACCTGGCTACCACCGGCGGCAGCAAATTCGAAGCGATCGAGAAGATGTCGGCTGCCGGGCTGCAGGTGCAGGATGTGGTGGTGCTGATCGACCGCCAGTCGGGCGCGGCCGAAGCCCTGGCTGCCCAGGGCTACCGGCTGCACGCCGTGCTGCACTTCACTGCCCTGCTCGACTATTGGCAGGCCGCCGGACGGGTTGACCCTGACCGGATCGACGCGGCGCGCCAGTTTATCCGCCGCAGCCGGCAGGGGTGACCCGGTGTACCGCTGGATCCGCCCACTGCTCTTCCGCCTTGAGCCGGAACAGGCCCATCACCTGACGCTCAACCTGGTCCGCCTGGCCGGCAGCCTGCCGCCGCTTGCCGCGGCGCTGCGCCAGGTCTACCGCACACCTTCTCTGCCGGTGCAGGCGTTCGGGCTGACCTTCGACAACCCGGTCGGCCTGGCAGCCGGTTATGATAAGGATGGCCTGGGCTGGCGCGGCCTGGCCTGCCTGGGTTTCGGCCATATCGAGGTCGGCACGATCACCCTGCGCCCGCAGCCCGGCAACCCCCGGCCGCGCGTCTTTCGCCTGCCGCCCGACCAGGCGCTGATCAATCGCATGGGCTTCCCCGGCGAGGGCGCTGCGGCGGTGGCCCCGCGCCTGGCGCGCCGCCGCCCAGGCGGCGTGATCATCGGCGCTAACCTGGGCAAGAATAAAGACACCCCGCTGGAGGCCGCCGGGCAAGACTACCAGCCGCTGGTCGAGATCTTCGCTCCGCTGGCCGATTACCTGGCGATCAACGTCAGCTCGCCCAACACGGTGGGGCTGCGCCGCCTGCAGGCCCGCCAGGCGCTGGAAGACCTGCTTGGGCCGCTGGCGCGCCTGCGCGACGAGCAGCAGCAGCGTCTGGGGCGGCGCGTCCCGCTGTTGGTGAAGCTGGCTCCCGACCTGGAGCCGGGCGAGTTGGAAGACGCCCTGCAGGCCATCGAAGGCGCTGGCATGGACGGCGTGATCGCTACCAACACCACCCTGGCCCGCGACGGGCTGACCTCGCCGCGGCGCGTAGAGAGCGGCGGGCTGAGCGGGGCCCCGCTGCGCGAGCGCAGCGCTGAGGTGCTGCGCCGCCTGGTAGAGCAGACCCGCCTGCCGGTGATCGCCGCCGGCGGGATCATGGACCCGGACGACGCCGCCCAGCGCCTGCACGACGGCGCGGCGCTGCTACAGGTCTACACCGGCCTGGTCTACGCCGGCCCGGGCCTGGTGCAGCACATCGGATGCAGCCTCAAGGCTGCGGGGTGGGCGTCGCCGGTCGCTGCGGCGGGATAAAGTTGAACTTCCACACCTGCGCCGCAGCGCTCATTTCGCTGGCGGCGCTCAAGATCTCGAACCAGGTGCTGCCCGGTTTCAGCGCGTAGGGCCGGCCGTTCAGCGTTAGCCGCAGCATGCGGTCGTCGCTCGCCCGGCTCCACGCTATCAGATAGGCGCTGCCGTCGCGGAAGGCGTAGCCGCGCCCGCTGCCGGATAGTTCGAAGTCGTACACTTCGGTGTCGTTGGAGAGGAAGAAGAAACTCGCCGGGGGCAGCAGCACCACCACGTTATCGGTGCTCAACTGGCTGCCGCTCAGGCTGTCCAGCAGCGGCGCGTAGGTTTCCTGGCCCGGCGGCAGCCGGTCGGTCTCCTGCCAGCGCGCGTAGCGGCGCGCCCCGGGGGCATAATCCCAATAGCTATACGACGAGAGCGAGAAGCGGATGGCGATCTGGTCCACCGGCGTCCCCGCGCCCGGCGGCTCTGGCGAGAAGGTCAGCCCCTGCAGGTCCTGCCGCTGGTTGTCCACCCCGCGCCCGCGCACGTATTCGGTCAGCGCGGCGGTGTCGGTGAACAGCGTGTTGTAACCGTTCTCCGGCCCGATCCGGCACATCGGCGGGCAGTTGTCGGGGTGTTCGATCACCAGGTACGGGGCGATATCCGACTTCAGCCAGGGTTGGATCACCCGGTCGTCGGCATAGCCGAAGGTCAGGATGCCGTGGTACATGCGCAGCAGGCGCGCATCGAACGGGCGGGCCGAGCGCACCGGGCCGACCCGCTCGGCGTCGCTGCCGTAGAACACACCGATAAAGCGGGTCAGTTCGTCTTCCAGGTAATATTCATAAACGTGGTCGGCGCGGCTCAGGCCCCACTGCGGGCGCACGCTGCGCGGGAAATTGGTCACCTTGATCACCATCGGCCGGCGGTCCAGGCGCGCCGGGTCATCCACGCGCAGCCCGGTCAGTGGGTTGATGTCCGGCGCAGCCGGGGTGGGCGAATCCTGCGGCAGCTGCACCGGCGTCGCCGCTGCGGGCGGGGTGCTGCTGGGGCGCAGGGTGAAGGCTGCCGCTGTGGCGCTGGCGGTGGGGCTGGGCAAAACCCGGCGGGTGGCGCTGGGGGCGGGGGGCGGCGCAGCTGGCGCCGGACTGCTGCAGGCCCCTAACAGCAGCCCCAGGCACAGCAGGGCGGGCAGCAGGCAGCGCTTCATGGGATGGCGTGGATGATGCGCAAAATGCCCGGCACGCTGCTGTCGATCTTGGACGTCTTGCCCAGCACCTCGAACCATGTCACACCGGGCTGCAGCGGGAAGGGCGTGCCGTCTGGGAAGGTCAGGCTGACCACCGCGTCGGCGCTGGGGCGGTTCCAGTTCACCTGGTAGGCCAGCCCGTTTCGCAGGGCGATCCCCGGCCCGCTGCCAGACAGCAGAATCTCCACCACTTCGCTTGGCCCGGGGTGGGTGTTGAAGACGTACTGGTGCGGCACGATCAGCACCACCACGTTGTCGGCGGCGATCTGCTGCCCATTGGCCCGGTCCACCAGCGGCTCAAAGGCTTCCGAGGCGCTGTCCATCGCCTCTTGCACGTCCTGGAAGCGCAGGTAGCGCCCGGAGGCTGAATCGTAATTCCAATAATTATACGAACTGATCGAAAAGCGCGTGAACAGCTGCCCCACTGGCATCCCGCCGTCCGGCGCTGCACTGTTGAAGCTCATGCCGCGCAGGTCCTGGCGGCTGTTGTCCACGCCCTTGCCCGCCACGTAGCGGCCCAGTTCAGCCGTGTTCGCCAGCAGGTAGTTATATGAATCCGGCTCGACGCGGCACAGCGGCGGGCAGTTGGCGTTGCCTTCAACCACCAGCCGGTCGGCAAACGCCTGGTTGAACAGCTTGCTGTAGGTGCGCTGCTCGGCGCTGCCGAAGGCGAAGATCGTCTTGTACATCTTAACCAGCTCAACATCCAGCAGGCGCGCCGAGCGCACCGGGCCGACCTGTTCCACATCCTGGCTGTAGAAGATCGCATGCAGGCGGGTCAACCCGAAGTTCTGGTAATAATCGAAGACCAGGTCGGCCTGCGAGATACCCCAGGGTGGGCGTTGGCCGCGCGGGAACATCTGCACCTTCACCGCCAGCGGGCGGCGCTCCAGCAGGGCCGGGTCGGCGGCGGTCAGGCCGGTCAGCGGGCTGACGTTAGCCGGGAAGTCGCGCGGCCCATAGACGACCGCCGCGGGGGCCGGGTTCTCCGGGGCGGCTGCCGTGGGCAGCAGCGTGGGGCCGGCCTGTGGTTCGGGGGTTGGGCTGGCTTCCGGCTCGGGGGTAAAGGTTGGTCGGGCGGTTGGGGTGGGGGTGATGGCAGTGGCGGAGGCCGCGGGAGCGGGCGCCGGCCCACCTGGGGCGCAGTCGCTCAACGCAGCCAGCAGCGCCGCGCAGATCAGCAGGAGGAAGAAGCGGTGGTTCATGCAGTTTCCTTATCAACGGTCAGGATTGGGCCGGGGCCCAGGCACAGACAATCGCGAAATATCATACCGCAGGTTAGGGCTTTTGCCAATTGGCTGTGTATAGATAGGAAAAGGTATAATAGGCCTGATGCAAGATCCGCTGCCGTCCAACCCAGTCCGCCTGAAGAAACCGATCGTCCTGCTGCTGCTGTGCTCCGTTGCGGCGCTGCTGCTGTTCTGGATGTATGCCGCGCCGGCAGGGCTGCTTGGCAAAGCCGACGCGGTGGGATATGCCGTCTGCCACCGCATCGACGGGCGCTCGTTTCACCTGGGCGAGCGCGCCCTGCCGCTGTGCGCCCGCTGCACCGGCATGTACCTGGGCGCCGCCCTGGGCCTGGTCTACCAGGCTCTGCGCAGCCCGCACCGCGGCGGTTTTCCGCCCCGCCGGGTATGGGCCGTGTGGGCGTTTTTCCTGGCGGCTTTCGGCATCGATGGGGTCAACTCGTACCTGCACCTCTTCCCGCTGCCCCTGGGCGTCTACGAGCCGCAAAACTGGCTGCGCCTGGTGACCGGCACCGGCATGGGTCTGGCGCTTGCCGGCGTGGTCTTCCCGGCCTTTAACCAGACTGCCTGGCTGGATTGGAGCCCCCAGCCCGCCATCCCCGGCCTGCGCTCGATGGCTGTGCTGGCGCTGCTGGCGCTGGGGGTGGACGGGTTGGTGCTGACCGAGAACCCGCTGCTGCTGTACCCGCTGGCGCTGGTCAGCGCGGCTACCGTGCTGGTGGTGCTGACGATGGTTTACTCGTTGGTCTGGCTGATGCTGCTGCGCCGCGAAAACGTTAGCCTGCGGCTGGCCCAGCTGGCCTTTCCACTGGCAGCCGGCTTTGGCCTGGCCCTGCTGCAGATCGCCCTGCTCGATCTGGTCCGTTACTGGCTGACCGGCACCTGGGATGGATTTCACCTGGGCTAAAGCGCCCGGGAAGGGGAGCGTATGGAAGCATTGTTGGGCATCTTCTCTGCATTTGGGCTGTCGTTCTCGGCCGGTCTAAACGCCTACATCCCGCTGCTGGTGGTGGCGCTGCTGGCCCGCTATACCGACCTGATCCATCTCAGCGCCCCCTGGGACACCCTCGCCAGCCCCTGGGTGATCGGCGTGCTGGTGCTGCTGTTGCTGATCGAGACCTTTGCCGATAAAGTTCCCGCGGTCAACCACGCTAACGACCTGCTGCAAACCTTGGTGCGCCCGGTCGCCGGGGCGATCGCCTTCGCCGCCGCCTCCGGCGTCATCGGCGAGATCCACCCCGCCCTGGCGCTGGTCGCCGGTCTGCTGGTGGCGGGCGGGGTGCATACCGTGAAATCCGCCGCCGTGCGCCCCGCGGTCACCGCCGCTACCGGCGGAGCCGGCAACGTGCCGGTGAGCATCGCTGAAGATCTGCTTTCCACTCTTTTGTCGATCCTGGCGGTGGTCATTCCACTGCTGCTTGCCATGCTGGTGATCCTGCTCACCTCCTGGCTCGTCTGGCGGCTCTGGCGCCGTCCCAGCCGTCCCCGCCCTGCCAGGTGATTCGCGCAGCCACCCGCCTGCCCCACAACCCTTCTGGAGGAGAACATGGCCCAATTCTATGACAACAACCAGCCCCAATCCTACGACAGCGGTCTGCCCGCCTATCAGCCGCCCGCCGGTGACCCCTTCGGCGAACCGCCCAAGAAACGCCCCTCGGTGTGGCTGATCGTGGTGGTGGTAGCGCTGCTGCTGATGTGCTGCTGCTGCGCCTTCGTCTTCGTGTTGTACTTCTGGCTGGGCGACATCCTGCTGGACATGTTCGACATCCAGGTGCTGCTGCTCGCTCCGCTGCTGGCCTGAACCGCCGCTGCGCTCTGCCCGGGCGGCTGCGGCTTACGGCCTCAGCCCGCCCGGCACCCCGTCCGGATACAGCGCTTCGATGGCTGCCTGCAGCCGCCCGATGCGATTTTCCGGGCTGGGATGCGTGCTGAAAAACTCCGGCGGCCCGTCATCGCCGCCAGAGTCGCGCAGGATCTCCATCATGCGGATCATGGACCGCGGGTCATACCCGGCCTCCGCCATGATCTGCATCCCCAGCGCGTCAGACTGCAGTTCGTCGTCTCGCCCGAACTTCATATTTGCCATCTGTCCCACCAGCATCCCCAGCTGACCGGCGTAAGCCGGGTTCGGTCGGTCGGGGGCATATGAAGCGATCACGATTGCCCCGGTCAGCCCTCCGGTCAGCTGCGCCTCGGCGATGTGCTCGGCGCTGTGCTGCGCCAGCACATGCACCACCTCATGGCCCAGCACGCCCGCCAGCTGGCCCTCGGTCTCCATCCGGTCAAATAAGGCCCGTGTGACGAACACCGGCCCGCCCGGCAGCGCGAACGCGTTCACCGTTTCCGTGTCTGCCAGCAGGCTGAACTTGAACGGGTACTCGGACTGCTCCGCCCGGCTGTCGTCCAGCAGGCGCTGCCCCACCCGGTTGACGCGTGCCTGCGCCTGCGGGTCAGGGTCCAGCCCGCCAAACCGGCCTGCCATCTCCGGGGCTGCCTGCCGTCCCAGGGTGACCTCCTGTTCGGTTGTGAGATAAACGTACCGCATCTGCCCGGTGATCGGGTTGTACTGCCGCGAACTGAGCAAGGAGAGCATCGCCACCAGTGCAAAGACCAGCCCGATACCGATCCGCATGCACCCGCCGCCTGCGCTGCGCGGCCCTACCCGGCTGCGCAGTGCGCTGCCGCGCGGTAACCCGGGAGGAGAGAATGCCCTGCGCCGGATCATCCTTCACGCTCCCGGGCTTTGTCAAATTCATCGCCTTCGAACAACTCATACAGCCCTCCGCTGATCGCCCCGAACAGCGCATGCGCCGCCAGCAGGCTCCAGTGGCGCAGCGGGAAGATCCATGGAAAGAAGTAGCCGAAGTTGTTATAGTTGATCGCATACAGCGCCAGCCCGATCAGCGCCCCACCAGCGATCCCCAGCAGCAGCCCGCCGCGGTGGAAGATAAACGCGATAAACAGTGTATAAAGCAGCGCCAGCGCCAGCTGGATCGCCATCCCCAGCGCCACTACGCCCGGGCGGGTCGGCTCCAGCAGGTTAATCGCCGCTGGGCCATGCACCAGCGAGGCTGCCACCCGCATCGGGAACCATGCCGTCCCAAAGATCAGCGCCGAGAGCAGCATGCTGACCGCCGTATATGCACCGGCGCTAAACAGGCCAGCCCAGAAGACTGCCCTCAGGTCCAGCAGCACCGGGGCCTGCAGGCCTTGCGAGGTGTGCGCCGGTGTATCCATCAGAAACTCATCCCGGCTGCTCACCAGTAGGTCGGCAGGCTGTAGTAGCGGTATAGCTCTGCAACCCACTCACGGCTGGCCATTTGGGCCCAGTTGTGCTTGTCAAAGCCTGGGGCGTTCTCAAACAGCCCCCGGTCGGCATCCAGCACAAAACAGCGGTTCTCGCTGTCGGTCCCCAGCAGATCCCAGGGTACTGCCACCAGTCTCCCCCCCGGCCCGTTAAAGGCAACCACCGCATATGAAACGCGGCCTTGATCGATGTCAACCATCAGTTCTTCGACCTTCCCCATGTCTTCACCTTTCAGGTTCACCACCCGGTCGCCCACCAGCGCTCCGGCAGAGAGCACCAGCGGTGAGACCGGGGATGGGTTCATGCGTGCCGGTTGGATCTGCATGTCTCTGCACCTGTGTCATGGCGTTAAGCGCTGCGCCGGCAGCCTGCCGGCGAGCCGGCCCACCTGCCGCCCGGCGGGCAGGCGGCAGACGACAAGAGGGAGAGCCGCTGCGCATCCACCGCCCCCTTGACCGCGGCGTGCTCTCCCTTTCCGTTCCGTCCGGTTGCAGACTCGGGATTAGCGCGGATATTCCGACGAGCTGAAGAAGCGGTCCACCTCATCTTCCGCCCGCTCGCGGCTCCAGCCGTAGCGTTCCTGCACCACACCCACGAAGCGGTCGTAACCGCCTTCGGCAGCGGTCAGGTCGTCATCGGTCAGCTCGCCAAAAAAGCGCTTCACGCTGCCCTTCATCTGCTTCCACTTGCCTTCGAAGATATCGCGGTTCATTGGGTTCCTCCATACCGGTAAAATCGTTCCCCCCTGGCCAATACGAACGTGCGCCCCCAATCGTATCATTTACAACGGTCTATACGAATCGGCGGGCAGGCGGTCGGTATGTCAGAATTTTTCGCTCTCCGGTCGGTATTTTCCTACGCGTCAGTTTTATATAGAAACAGGAGTCACGGCGATTGCTCGTGCCGCGTGACTCCTGTTCGTTGATTTCCCCCTGCTCCGGCCTTGCCCCACTTTGCCGGGTCGTATGGCGATAAGGACTTTCAGGCCGGGTGAGAGGGCGAGCGGTCTTCCAGAATTTCTCCCGCCAACTCGGTAATCACCTCGGGCAGTTTCTCAAAATCACTCGATTTATCCAGGAAAAAGTCAGCACCGTAGCGCACGCACAGCCGCCGGTACTGCGGATACGTCAGGTTGGTCAGCATAATAACTTTTGGCAGCCCACCCTCCCGGCTGCGCTGCTCTTTGATCTTTAGCAGCACATCGATCCCGTTGGTGGATGAACTGCGGTTCTCCGGATCGGGCAGGTGGATATCGAGCACGACGATCTCGGGCTCGGTCAGGCGAATCAGTTCCAGCGCCGATCGCACACTCCACGCCTGGTGAATTGCGCCAATCGCCGGAACTTCCGCCAGCATCTCGACCAGGCGTTCTCGCACCACCTTGGCGTCATCGACAAGTAGGACGGTTAGAGTATCCATAAGCGGTTTTACGATCGTATCCATCAATTCCATTATACGGGTATACACTTTCTTGCCAATCGTTGGCCCGGGAAGTTCCTGTCGGCAGCCGCATTGTGCCGGTGTAGGAAATCCACGGACAACCGGCGGGGTTTAGCTCAGGTTATTCTCGATCACGTAGCGGATCAGATCGGCGTTGGTGTTCAGGTTCATCTTTTCCAGGATGCGTGTGCGGTACGTACTGACCGTTTTGACGCTCAACGACAACTCGTCGGCGATCTCGCTGATCGACTTTCCGCCCCCGATCATCAGCAGCACGCTGTATTCCCGGTTCGACAGCCGCTCGTGCGGCGCTTTGTCGGAGGCGTTGCCGATCTCCAGCGCGATCTTCTCCGCCGCGCTGACGCTCAGGTACTTCCCCCCGCTGACCACCTTGCGGATGGCGGTCACCAACTCGTCCACCGCCGTCTCCTTGTTCAGGTAGCCGGCGGCCCCCGCCTTTAGTGAGCGGATCGCGTACTGGTCCTCCGAGTGCATGCTCAGGATCAGCACCGGCAGGTCGGGCCGCAGGTAGCGGATCTCGCGCAGCGACTCCAACCCGCTGAAACGCGGCATTGAGATGTCCAGCACCAGCACGTCGCAGTCCATCTCGCGCACTTTTTCCAAGATCTCCTGCCCGTTGGCGGCTTCCCCCACCACGCGCATGTCCGGCGTCTCATTCACAATTTGCAAGAAGCCCTTACGCACAATGGCATGGTCGTCAGCAATTAATACCCGGATCATTTTATGCCTCCTATGCTTGCTACCGGCACGCACACGATTACCTGCGTCCCTGCGCCGGTTTTTCCGATGATGGTTGCCTCGCCGCCGATCAGGGTTGCCCGTTCCCGGATGCCGGTCAGGCCCAGGCTGCGAGACTGAGCAAACAAAACTTGTTCGTCGAAGCCGCGCCCGTTATCGCTGATCTCGATCCGCACGGCATCAGGCCGGCCCTGGATCAGGATGCTCACCTGGGTGGCCTGTGAGTGGCGCATCACATTGGTCAGCGCTTCCTGGATGATGCGGTACATCCCGGTGTGCATCTCGCGCGGGATCTCGATCTCCGGCGGGTCCACTTCAAGCTGCACCTCGATCCCGGTGCGCGCTTCGAAATTGCTCACCAGCCATTCCACCGCCGCAATCAGCCCCAGGTCGTCCAGCACGCCCGGTCGCAGATCTGACGAGATGCGCCGCATGGTGACAATCGTGCTGTCGATCAGCTGCAGCGAGGCGGCGATCTTCTCGTCCACCTGCTGCTGGTCCGGCGGGAGCAGCTTCTTGATCGAGCGCAAGTCCATCTTCAGCCCGGTAAGCGCCTGCCCCAGCTCGTCGTGGATCTCGCGGGAGATCTTCTTGCGTTCTTCCTCCAGGACGTTCTGCAGGTAGTTGGAGTACTGCTGCAGCAGGTCGCGTGATTCGCGCAGTTCGGCCGTCCGCGCGGCCACCCGCTGCTCCAGCTCCTGGTTCAAGCAGCGCAGCTGCGCCTCCTGCTGCTGCAGCGATTCCGCCATCTGATCGAAGTCCTGACCCAATTCATAGATCTCTCCCGCCCCGCGGCCCAGGCCGGCGCGCGCGTTCAGGTCGCCTGCCGTCAGCCGGCGCGAAGCCTGGGTCAAGATCGAAGCCGGGCGCAGGATGTAGCGCTCGGTGATAACCCACGACAGCGCCATCCCCAGCAGCCCCAGCGAGGCGATTGCCACCAGGTTGCTGACCAGGCTGCGGTTGATGCTCTGGTAGGCCTGCCCGGTGGGGATGCCCACCGCCAGCACCAGCTGGCGGTGCGGGTCCGACGGCAGGGTCGTATAGCCGTAGATGCGCGGCTGCCTGTCCAGCCCGGTGGCTACCGCCACGCCCTCCGGCTGGTTTTCCACCAGCCCCAGGATCTCGAACTCCGGGTAGATTCTGCCAACGTAGCGCTCGGGGTCCGGCGAGCGCAGGATGATGCGCCCGCTGCGGTCCGACAGGCGCAGCGCGCTGCCTTCCGGCAGCGCCAACCGGCTGGCGCTGGTGTTGATCGCCTCGATATCCACCCCCAGCCCCAGCACGTACTGCAGCTGCCCGCTGCCATCATAGACGGGGTAACCGAAGGTCAGGTTGCCCTTGTGGCTCACCGGCCCAATCGTATACGATCCAACCGAGAAATCCTGCTGCTGCACCGCCCGGGAGAACCATTCCTGGTCGTCCTGTTTACCGTTCATACCGGGCGGCAGGCGCGGCGAGCTGCACAGCACTTTGCCCTGCGGAGAATTGACGCTGATCCCCAGGTAGATCGGGAACTGCCGGCGCAGGCCGTCCAGCTCGGCCCCGCAGGTCGCCAGCTCCCCGGTCTGCAGGCTGGACAGCCCGGCTGCCGCTTGCAGCGTCTGCCGGGCGTTGAGCACCAGCGAGTCATACCCCATTGCAGCGGTCTTGGCGCTGAACAGCATCTGCTTCTCAATCTCCACCCGTTCCGCCTGGCGCTGCTGGTTGGCAAACAGGCCGACGAAGATCATCATCGGCAGAGTCGCCGCCAGGACCACCAGGGTCAGCTGGTAGCGAATGCTGCCTAAATTGGGAATTATCTTACGTACCATGATCGTTCGCCTCGTCCTGCATCCGACACGCTTTCTTGGATGATTTGATTCTACATGCAAAGCCAGGTTATAGGGTTAATCGGCCTTCAACTCGGTGCGCGTTTTTTCTAGCAGCCCGGCCAGCCGCTCCATCAGATCCTGCGTGCTCAATGGCAGCTCGGTGTGCTCAGCCGCGGCGCGCAGCCGCGCCAGGCGCTCTTCCAGCGCCGCCCATTCGTCTGGGATCACCTGCTCCACCGGCTGGATCTGCTGTTCCATCGCCGCCCCAGCAGCCGAGCCGGGCAGGCGCAGCGCAGCATTCACCAGTACCTGGATGGCGGTCGCCAGCGGTGGGGCAGTCACTAACCCGATCAGCCCGAATGCCCGCCCCATGATCATCATCGTCACCAGCACCAGGATCATCCCAAACCGGTCTCGCCGGTACAGGCGCGGCTGCAGCCAGAACTCCAGCACTGCCAGCGCCGCCAGTGTCAACAGCAGCCCGCCGATCAGCGCCGGCAGCCCGCTCAACAACCCGGCCAGCAGGATCGCCAGCAGCCCGATCACCCCGCCCACCAGCGGGATCGCCCAACTGAGCGCCACCACCAGCGCAGCCAGCAGCGGGTAGCGCAGCCCGATCGCCAGGTAGCCGG
>JBJSYW010000549.1:0-6791 GCA_046089985.1 Chloroflexota bacterium | reverse complement strand
TCAAGGTTATCCGCAGCCGCCGCCGCTCTTATCGCGCTTCAGCTGCAGCTTAATCTTGGGGGTGTACTCGAACGTCTTCCACTCTTCCAGGCTGGGGAAGGCCGCCTCGTACTGCGAGCCAAGCGCAGCCGGGAACCGGTAGGCAATGCGGTCCACACCGGGTGCGGCCGGCGTGGGAGTGATCTCCGGCTCTTCCGCCGCAAACATCTTCAGCCAGTTGTTGATCCCCCCTTCGAGGATGTAGACGTTGGGCACGCTCTCGCCCACCAGCGTCTTCCAGGCCAGCGTGGCCGACTGCTCATCGTTGCTCATCACCACGTAGACTACGTTGGCCGCCGTACCGGCGATCAGCTGTTTTGAAAGCGGGATCAACTGGTCGACCGCCACGAGCTGCGCGCCCTGGATGTGGAACAGGTTGTAATCCGCTTCCGAGCGCACGTCGATCATGCGCACGCGCAGCCGGTCGTTGGCCATGCTGGTCAGCAGTTCAACCGGGTGGATGTAGACCTCGCGGTTGTCGAGCAGCGGCTGCTTGGCGGCCGCCACCCGCTCCCAGCGGGTGATGTTGACCGGCAGGTCGGCCTGGGCAGCACGGTTGAAGCCCAGCGCGGGGGAGCTGTCGAGCAGCAGCACACCCACCGCCAGCGCCAGCAGCGCCCCGGCGCCCACGATGCGCAGCTTCGGCTCTTTCTTCAGGTCGCGCCCGCCGAAGATCTTCTCCAGCTGCTCGCCGCCCCAGAACATGAACAGCGCCATACACACCACCCCGACAACTACCACGCCGTTAGGCAGGTTGAGCCAATCCATGATCGTCAGCCGGCCGAAGTAGCTGCCATTCCACCAGTCAAAATAGCTGCTGACCGTTTCGCCGAACAGGAAGATGCCGGTCAGGCCGCCCAGCACGAAGAACAGGCCGTCCAGCTTGCCAGTGGTCATTGCCACCAGCGAGGTGCCCGGGCAGAAGCCGCCGACAATAAAGCCCACGCCCATGATCAGCCCACCGACGATCCCCGACCACAGGTAGGTGGGGTTGACCCACACCTGGTTGTAGTCCAGCAGGCCGAGGTTGATGGTGATGAACATCAGCACCATCGCCACTACGATAGCGGTGAACATCACCTTCAGCACGGTCAGGTCTTTGAAGTAGAACTGCGCCGCCAGTTTCTTAGAATTGCCAAAGCCGGAGATCTCCAGCACAAAGCCGAAGCCAAAACCGATCACGGCAAACAGCAGGTACATCAGCGGCTTGCCGACCAACGTTTCAAGCGGTAACGGGAATGTCATGGCAGTCTCCTAGTTCCACAGCTTGCGCACAAAATAGGCCACGGCGTACGCCCCGGCGAAGACCGCAAACATAAACGCCCACGAGCCGGCCGAGAGGGTGGCTCCGCCCGACAGCGCCTGCCCGGAGGTGCAGCCGCGCGCCATGCGGGCGCCGTAGCCCATAATCGCCCCACCCAGGAAGGCCATCGTCCAGCGCGTCTTGACCGAGATCTGCGGGCCTTTATTGGTCTCGACTTTCAAGCGGCCGTGCAGCCAGCCGGAGACAAACCCGCCCAGCAGCGTGCCGAACACCAGCGGGATGATCCAGTCATCCAGCGGGTTCAGATTGCCGCCGGCCATCTTCAGCAGATAGGGGGTGTTATCCACGTGACCCGGAACAATCAGGTCTTCAAAGAACACGATGATGCGGTTCAGGCCGCCCGAGGCTCCCAGGCCGTTGCCGGTCAGGAAGAAGGCCAGGAATAGCACGATCCCTAGCAGAGCTCCACCCAGGTAGGGGTGGACATAGCCTTTTTCGGGGCGCTGGAAGGCGGTCTTCCAGCTGCCCGGCGATTTTTTGGTCGAAGCGACCGCGCTCATAAGATCTCCTTACATTCTCCCTGTTTAGTCCGAGCTGGCTGCAGCCGGGGCAGCCGGTTCAACCGGCGCCTCGGGCGCAGGCTCACCGGGCGTTTCCACGTCTTCCCAACCGTTCACCATGGCTTTGATGCCGGTGAGCGGCTCGTGACCGGTGGTGGTCAGGTAAACGTGGCCGACGATGAAGGCGGCGAAGGTCCAGGCCACCAGGCTGTGGAAGGGCGCCAGGAAAGGCAGCCCGCCCAGACGCCCGGCGATTTCGGGCCAGCGCTGGGTGCCCCACATCAGGGCGCCGGTGATGATTTGCAGCGGCAGCAGCACGTTCAAAATGCCGAAGTAGGTGGCCTGCTGCAGCGGGTTGAGCTTCTTGCCGGGCGCCTTCTCGAACGGGTGCTCCCCGCCCTTAAAGATCCCGTTCAGGTAGAATTTGGCCTGCACAATGGCCTGGTCGAAGAAGCCATAGGGGCGCGGGATGTACTGCTGGATCTCACCGCTGACCAGGTGATAGAAGAGCGACAGGGCTGCGTTGACCACCAGCACCGCTGCCAACACGTTGTGCAGCGTGACCATGTAGCGGAAGCTCAGCCAGCCCAGCACGTCCGGGCGGTGGATCACCAGGCCGGTGAACAGCAGCAGCACGATGGTGGTGGTCTGCAGCCAGTGCCAGAAGCGCTCATACACATGGTACATATAGACCTTGCGGGTGGCCTGAGCGTGGCGCGGCCGGCGCAGGGCGTTGTAGAAGCGCAGCCCACCATGCCCACCGACCCCCAGCAGCACCGCGGCAAAGAACAGCACGCCGAAGGTGTCGATCCAGCCCACCCGGTTGTGACCGAAGACGTACAGACCATCGGCCTGCGGGACCGGGCGGTAGTACAGTTGGCCGCGGTCTACGTACAGGCTGCCGGTGGGCGAGGTGTTGTTGTCCTTGACGAACTCCGGCTGCACGCCGCCCGGCACGTAGCCGGCCAGCAGCGTGGTGCGGGTCAGGCGCGAGTCACTGGTGTGGCAGCTCTGGCAGTCCTTGGTGACAAACTCGCCGTTGGTGACGCCGTGGTTGATGCTGTAGGGCTGCACCTGGGCTTCGATGCGCGGGTTCTGCAGGCCCAGGCCGCTCAGGCGGGCGGCGATCACCGCCGCCTTTGATTGGCTGTCCAGCTTCAGTTCGTCTTCAGCCAGCTGCCCATCGCCGTTGGCGTCCAGCGCGCTCAGCACCTCGGGCGCATACGCGCCGCCGGCCAGGTACGCGGCCTTCAGATCATCCTGCGAGACCGGGCGCGGGCCGTTCGGGCTGGCGTAAACCCAGTACCAGGACGAGACCAGGTTGTAGGGCGCCAGCACGGTGCGGCCGTCGATATTCGACCGCTGCAGCAGGGCCGGCTCGAAGCCGGTCACCAGGTCGTTCAACGTACCGCTCTGCCCATCCACACCGCGACACTGCGATACCGGCGAGCCGTCGGCCTTCAGCACGGTCCAATCGTACGACTGCACCGCCGGGGCGTACATCTTCGGGATGTGGCAGCTCTCGCAAGAGACTTCCTGCATGTGCCGGTCAACATACGGCAGCCAGTCGGCATGCGTATCGGCGTTGTGGCACGTTTCGCAGCGGCGCATGGTGCCCTTTAGTTCGGGCGCCACATTGTACTGAGCGCTCTGGCCGCGGGCAAAGTTGTGGTCGGGCTTCTGCAGATATTCCCCGATCTCCAGCCGGCGCGGATCGTACTGCAGGTGGGAGGGGTTCTCGCCGGCTTCCTTCTGATAGAAGGACGGGTTGTTCAGCGAGAAGTGGCAGTCGGTGCACTGCAGGCCGCGCTCGGCATGGATATCGAACGAGCGGGCCAGACCGGCTTTACCAGAGATATTTGAGCCGGAGGTGGAGATCTTCTGCCCAGAGATCACCTGCCCGGTGGCAGCGGTCTGCGTCTGGTCGAGCGAACAGCCGGTCAGCGCCAGCGGCTGCTCGACATCGGTGTGGACCACGCCGTGGCACTGGGCGCAGTTGTCGTTGGAGGGGTCCTGCAGCGTCACGTACAGCGGATCGAGTTCGCCGGTATCTTTGAATGCGGCCTGGTTGTAGGCATAGGCCTCTCCGGAGCGCTCGACAATCCCGCTGCCCAGCAGGGTGGCCGCGGCAGCCCATTCGGGCTTCCCGGCTTCGATCACCTGGATGCGCTCAGCGTTATTCGGGCGGGTGAAGTGGCACAGGAAGCAGTCGGTCTCGTAGCCGGCCTGGTCCGCCGGGCCGCCGCCCACCAGGCGGGCGGCGTTGAACTTGACCCAGCCGGCGGGGTCGAGGTCGACCCGTGCATCGCCTTCGGGGGACAGGTAGCGGTAGGTCAGCGGGTTCCACTTGCCATACAGCCCGGGGCTGGTATCCCAGGGCTGCCCGCCCGGGACCTGCCCGGCGGGGGCCTGGTCCTTGCGGCCCAGGTCGATGTGGAAGCTGTGGGATGCGATATAGGCCGTGTCGTGGCACTGGCCGCAGGTTTTCTCGGTGGAGAGCGGGGCCTGGCTTTCAACCACGCTGCTGCCATCCTTGTCAAGCAGCAGGAAGGTTGGGTGCATCGGCGAGGCCTGAACGGCAGGCGCAGCCTGCGAGCGGGCGTATGCCTGGCGGATCGCCACGGCGGCGGTCAGCGCCAGCAGGGCCAGGCCGGCAGCCAGCAGGATGTTGCGAAAGCGATTGGTAGAGGTCATCATGAGTGCCTGTCCGGGTTACTTGCTGCTGATGCTCGAGAACCGCCCGCCCCACACCATCGGGTCGCCGGGGTAGCCCAGGGCGATCCAGTTCAGGCGGCTGTCTTCGCCGTGACAGCTGGTGCACTGCAGGGCGTTTTCCTTGGGCTGCACCATGTGGGTGGTCGGCCAGTACATCCAGGTCTCGGTAAAGCCGTATTGGCCGCTGTAGGCCAGCCCGGTGATCGGCTCGGCCAGCCGGAAAGCCTGGTCCCAGTTGAAGTTGGTCCAATAGCCATCTTTGCCGGCGGTGATCGGCTGCAGCAGGTAGTTATACACGGTGTCGAACGGCTGCTTGCCCTTGTGCACCTTGAACGGGAACAGCTTGGCGTTCGGGTCGTTGATGTTTCCAGCCGGCAGGTTGATCATCGTCGGCCGGGTGGGATCAAGCTTGTCACCCAGCAGGTAGCGGTAGGCCAGGCTGCCGTTGAACCAGATGTACTCCGGGGTGACTTCCTTTTCGTAGACGAACGAACCTTTGATTTTCAGGTAGGTGTAGTGGTCGTCGCCGCGGTCTTCACCGGCCTGCGACCAGTCCCAGTAAACCTTGGTGGGGTCTTTGACCGCCATCGACGGCACGTGGCAGGTCTGGCAGGCTACCGAGGCAGTATGCAGGTTGACACGCTCATCGGTATGCGGCTGCTCGGCATGGCAGTTGGTGCAGGCCACCTGCTCCTTGGGGTCGATGGTGAAGTTATCCGCCACCATGCGCCCCAGCACCTGGTGCTCGGTGGTCTGGTGGCAGTCGGTGCACTGGAAGTTCTCGCGGCCCATGTGCACATCCACGTTCTCCGACGGGAAGTACAGGCTCTCGTCCAGGTCGCCGTGCTTCACGCCGTTGCCGCCGCCGCCGTCAAAGTGGCACTTGCCGCAGTTATCGCGGGTGGGCACGCGCACGCTCTTGGCCGCCGCCAGCAGGTCGATATCCTTGCCCGGATTGCCAAAATCACCCTTGGCATAGGTGCTGGTATCGGCATGGCACACCAGGCAGTCGACGTTTTCTTCTTTATTGAAATCATATTTGACGTTTTCCTGCCAGCCATAACCGGTGTGGCAGGACATACACTTTTTTTCGTTCCCCTGGGTGCCGATGCAGAAGTTATTAATCTGGTTGATCTTGCCGATGGTCACCTGCCCATCGCGCCAGGGCACCGTCTCCGGCTCACTCTCCCAGGTCCAGTGGGTGGTCTTCATCAGCTGTTTGGCGGAGTCCGGGTGACACTCCAGGCAAGCGCGGGTCACGTCTTGCCCGGTGGCGAATTCGCCCTTGACGATGTCGGTGTGCGGGGTGTGCACCACCGGTTTGGGCACCCCGGCCTGCGGGTTATCCACGGTCTTGGCCGAACTGGGCCAGAAGAACCAGAGTGGAACGGCGATAACGGCCAGGGTGACAATTAAGCCAACCAGCCAGGTGGGAAGGAATTTCTTCATAGCACCTCCGGAACTGCAGTACAAAAAACGGATAGATGAATGCGAGGTCGCCGCGGGTTATTCGGCGACCAGGTTGGCGCGGCGCTCCAGCGTATCGCGCAGCACCGCTCGCAGCGTGTCCAACGCGCCGACTACGCGCGGGTCATTCAGCGCATACTCGACGTTCTGCCCCTGGCGGGTGGCCCGCACCAACCCCCGATCGCGCAGCACTTTCAAATGGCGCGAAGTGGCCGATTGAGTAGCGCCCAGTCCCGCGACCAGGTCATTGACCGTATACGGCTTGTCGGCCAGCATGTAGAGGATCAGGATGCGGGTCGGGTCCGCCAGGGCGGAGCAGATATCGGCGTGCAGCAGGTTGATCTCTTGCGAAAGCGAGGATAAATTTTCCATGGGACTTTACGCTTTTGAACTTATGCACTTATTCGAATATATCGATATTAAACTACGCTCATATTGTAGGCCGTTCCGCAAGGGAGTCAATAGTGACAAATGTCACATCCGGGCAGGACTCTTTCCCCACTTGACCAGCAATAGCCGGCTGCCCCAACCCTTGATCATCTTCGCCCACACTTGACGTTGTACACTTCAGAAAACGCGATTGCGGTTTAGCATATATTGGATTATACTAATCAATATTATGCTAAACGAGGATAAACTATGCTCACTTCTTTTGTTGGGCGGTCAACCGAATTAGGCGAATTCAGCCGGTTATACCACAGCCAAAGAGCAGAATTTCTGATCCTGTACGGACGCCGGCGGATCGG
>JBJSYW010000548.1:0-5270 GCA_046089985.1 Chloroflexota bacterium | reverse complement strand
CTGGCGCTGGTGGTGCTGGCTGCCTGGGGGATCAAGCTGATCGAGCAGGGCGGGCCGCTGTGGGGGCGTTTGCCTGCTGAAGGCAGCCGGCTGCGCACGCTGCTGGGCGTTCCGCTGGTGGGCCTGGCAGCCGGGACGGCGCTGCTGTACCTGGTCTCGACGCTGTTTTCGATCACCCCCTTCACCAGCCTGTGGGGGTCGTACCAGCGCCTGCAGGGCGCCTACTCGACCCTGGCGTATATCGTGATCTTCGCCTCGCTGGCGGGCAACCTGCGCCGGCGGGCGCAGGTGGAGCGGCTGATCACCACTGCGGTGCTTGCCAGCCTGCCGGTCAGCCTGTACGGCATTCTGCAACGCTTTGGGGCGGACCCGATCCCGTGGGGCGGCGACGTGACCAACCGCATCGCCTCCAACCTGGGCAATTCGATCTTCGTAGCCGCCTACCTGATCATGATCTTCCCGTTGGCAGCGATGCGCATCGTGGAGGCGTTTGAGGCCCTGCTGACCGACCGCGGCCGCTCGCTGCCGAACTTCCTGCGTGCCACCGGCTATGTTTTCATCGGCGCGCTGCAGTTGATCGCGATCTATTTCAGCGGCAGCCGCGGCCCGTGGCTGGGCCTGTTCGCCAGCGCGGTGCTGATGGCGCTGGGCCTGTCGCTGGTTTGGCGGCAGCGCTGGATGACGATCAGCGGGGTGGTGCTGGCGCTCACCGCCGGCACGTTCCTGGTGCTGCTGAACATCCCGGGCGGCCCGTTGGAGAGCCTGCGCAATCGACCGGAGTTTGGCCGGTTGGGCCAGCTGCTGGACGCCGAGAGCCGCACTGGGCGGGTGCGCGTGCTGATCTGGAGCGGTGCGGCCGAGCTGGTTGCGCCGCATGCGCCGCTGGAATACCCCGAAGGCGGGCAGGATACCTGGAATTTCCTGCGCCCGCTGATCGGGTACGGGCCGGAGAGCATGTATGTGGCTTATAACCCGTTCTACCCCCCCGAGCTGACCCAGGTGGAGCGGCGCAACGCTTCGCCCGACCGCTCGCACAACGAGACCTGGGACTCGCTGGTGATCACCGGGGTGTTGGGGCTGGCGATGTACCTGGGGATGTTCGGCTCGGTGATCTACTTCGGTCTGAAGTGGCTGGGGATGGTGGACAGCCGGCGCAAGCAGTGGCTGTTCCTGGCGCTGCTGCTGCTGGGCGGGGCAGGCAGCACGATCGGTTTCGTGGCCTACAGCGGGGTGGCCTACCTGGGCGTGGCGCTGCCATTCGGTATGATCGCCGGGCTGATCGTGTACCTGATCCTGGTCTCGCTGGCGGGGCACAGTGCCGGGGCGCAAACCACCGATGACCGCCTGCGCGGCTACCTGCTGATCGGCCTGGTGGCGGCGGTGGTGGCGCACTTTGTCGAGATCAACTTCGGGATCGCCATCGCAGCCACCCGGCTCAACTTCTGGGTTGATGCGGGGCTGATCCTGGCGGTGGGCTACCTGCTGCCGCTGCATGGCGAATACCGCCTGGGCCGCGAGGCGCAGGCCAACGCCGGAGGCCCGGCGGGTGAGACCCTGCCGGCCGGTACGGCTGCGACCGAGGCTGTTGCCGCCAACCCGGTTGGGCCGGCCGCGGCGGCCGCGCCGGCTTCAACAACCGCGGCTGTGCAGGCTCCGGCGGCTGCGGCGGCGCAGGCGGGCAAGCCGGCTGCCCGGGCGAGCGCCGCGGAGCGCAAATCCGGCGGGCGGACAGCCCAACCGGCGGCGCGCAAGAAGCGCACGGCGGTGGGCGGGCAGGGGACTGCTCCGGTGAGCTTCAGCCCGTGGGTGCGTGAAGCGCTGATCGGCGCACTGGTGGTGGCGATCTTGCTGACCTGCCTGGGGTACAACTTCATCTCCAACGCCAGCCGCTCCACCTCGGCGCTGGAGCTGATCTGGGTTTCGCTGACCACTTCCAAGAGTTCCGGTGAAGGCACTTCCTACGCGCTGCTGGCGTTGTTTGGCACCACCTGGCTGGTGGCGGGGTTGGTGTTGGCCTCGGAGGCGCTGCTGCGGCTGGATGAAGAAGGCAGCGGCGGGCGCTCCCCGGGCGGGTTGGCCGGGCTGGCCTGGCTGAGCCTGGGGGCGGGGCTGCTGGCGGCGTTGGTCTTCTGGGTGGCGCACGCCGGCGGGCTGGCGGCGCTGAACGAAGTCAAGGCGACCACGCTGGAGGTGGTGCTGGAGCAGGTGCGGCGCTCAGAGGGGATCATCAGCGGGTTGTACATTTACCTGTTCCTGCTGATCCTGGCCGGCGGGCTGCTGCTGCCCACCGCCTGGCCGGCGGCGCGGGCGCGCTGGCAGGCCGGCAGCCTGGCGGTGGCCGGCGGGCTGGCGGTGCTGGTGATGGTGCTGGTTTCGTACACCAACCTGCGCATCATCCAGGCCGATATCGCTTTCAAGACCGGCGACCTGTTCGCCCGGCCCGATTCGTGGCCGGCGGCGATCCGCATCTATGACCGGGCGCGCACTCTGGCCCCGAGCGAAGATTATTACTACCTGTTCCTGGGGCGGGCCTACCTGGAATACGCCAAGACCCTGACCAACGATACGGAGCGCGAGAACCTGATCCGGCAGGCCGCTGGCGACCTGGTCGAAGCACAGCGCATCAACCCGCTGAACACCGATCACACCGCCAACCTGGCCCGCCTGTACAGCCTGTGGGCCACCTATACCAACGACAGCGCGCTGCGCCAGCAGCGCTCCGAGCAGAGCGACCATTACTTCTCGCGGGCGGTGGTGCTCAGCCCGAACAGCGCTCGGCTGTGGGACGAATGGGCGGTGCACGCGATGAACAACATGGACCAGCCAGAGCAAGCCAGGGCGCGCATCGAGCAGGCGCTGAAGATCGATCCGTACTATGACTGGTCGTATGGGTTGATGGCCGATTACTACAATCGCTTCGCTGCGGGTCGCGAAGGGATCACGCCCGAGCAGAAGAATGCGTTCCTGATTGAAGCGGCCGACTACTACACCCGCGCTGCCGGCCTGGCCGACCCGGCCGCGCCGTCGATGGTGTATGGCTACCTGGTGGCCTACGGCGGGCTGCAGGCTACGCTGGGCAACCCACGCGGGGCGATCGTGGCCTATGAGCGCGGGCTGGCCGCCTGGCCGGAGAACCCGGAGCTGTGGCGGGTGAACGCCGCCCTGGCGCAGTTGTATGCCCAGGTGGGCGACCAGCCCAACGCGCTGGCTTACGCCCAGGCAGCGCTGCAGATCGCCCCGGAGGACCAGAAGGCTGCCGTGCAGAACCTGGTGATCCAGTTTGGGGGACAGCCGCAGCCGTGAGCCTGGCCGCGCTCGTCGTCAGCCTGCTGGGCGGCCTGGCGCTGATGCCGCTGGTGCGCCGCCTGAGCTTCCGGGTGGGGCGGGTGGCGCTGCCGCGCAAAGACCGCTGGCACAGCCAGCCCACCCCCACCCTGGGTGGGATTGCCATCTGCGCCGCTTTCGTGCTGGCGCTGGCAGCCGGGGAGGCCTGGCTGCCCGGGCAGCAGTGGCCCGGATGGGGCTTCCTGAGTGGGGCGCTGCTGATGTTCCTGGTGAGGCTGTACGACGAGTTCCGCCCGCTGCCGCCGGTGGCCAAGCTGGTGGCGCAGCTGGTGGCGGCCACGTTGGTGATCTCGATGGGTTATACCAGCACCTTTTTTTCGCCGCGGGTCAGCGAACCGCTGCTAGGACTGGCGCTGAACATCTTCTTCACCTTCGCCTGGCTGATCGGGATCACCAACGCCATCAACCTGCTGGACAATATGGACGGGCTGGCGGGGGGGATCGCCATGATCACCGCCGGGGTGCTGAGCTACTTCTTTTACCATCACGGCAGCCAGGAACTGCTGTGGGTGTCGCTGGCGCTGGTCGGCAGCCTGCTGGCTTTTCTGGTGTTCAACTTCCCCCCGGCGCGTATCTTCATGGGCGACAGCGGCAGCCTGTTCCTGGGGTTCAGCCTGGCCACGCTGGCGATCGTCCAGCAGCGCCAGCAGCAGGCCTCGGACGTACTGGCTGTGCTGGGGGTGCCGGCGCTGCTGTTTATGCTGCCGATCCTGGATACCTCGCTGGTGACCTTCACGCGCCTGCTGCGCGGCCAGTCGCCGGCGCAGGGCGGGCGCGACCACACCTCGCATCGCCTGGTGGCCTTTGGCCTGAGCGAGCGGCAGACGCTGTTCGTGCTGTACGGGGTGGCGCTGGCCTCGGCGGTGCTGGCGGCATCGCTGGAGCGGCTGAGCTACTGGCTCAGCCTGGCGCTGGCCCCGCTGCTGATCGTGGTGCTGGCGCTGTTCACCGGCTACCTGGGGCGGATCAAGGTGGTGGCGGCTGCGCCGGCCTCGCGCCAGGGGCAGGCCATCGCCCGGGTGATGCTCAGCCTGACCTACCGCCAGCGCGTGCTGGAATTGGGGCTGGATTTCCTGCTGATCACGCTTAGCTACTACCTGGCCTTCCTGGCGCGCTACGGGTTTGAGCTGTCGGCCTCGCGCTACGAAATTTTCATCGATACGCTGCCGATCGCGCTGGCCGGCAGCCTGCTGGCTTTTTACCTGGCCGGGGTGTACCGGGTGATGTGGCGTTACGCCGGCTTTGACGATCTGCTGCTCTACCTGCAGGGCGTGGTCGGGTCGGTGATCGCGGTGACCTTTGCCATCGCCACGGTTGAATCGATGGGCATGACCTGGTGGGCCTCCAAGTACTCGAACCTGGTGCTGGTCTTCTATGCCGTGTTTCTGTTTATCGGCCTGGCGGCCAGCCGCTCGTCGTTCCGCCTGCTGGACCGCCTGGGACCGCGGCACGAGCAGCCCGACCCGCAGGGTGTGCTGATCTACGGGGTGGGCGACGCCGGCGAGATGGCGCTGCGCTGGATCCAGCTCAACCCCGAGCTGCGCTACCGGCCGCTGGGCTTTATCCACCCGGACGCGTATATGACCGGGCGGCAGATCCATGGTGTGAATGTGCTGGGCAGCCCAGACCAGTTGGAGCGCATCCTGGCCTGGAAAAAGCCCGCCGGGCTGATCCTGGCGGGCGGCGACCGCGCTCCCGGCGAGCAGGCGGCGCTGCTGAAGCTGTGCGCCGAGCATGGGGTGTGGGTGCGCAGCCTGCGCCTGGAGTTTGAAGCGATTTGACTGGCAGGCGAGCGATGCATAAAGCGACTTCGATGGTGTTTTTCTGGCTGATCGCCGCCGGGCTGGCGGTTGGGCTGCTGGCGCGGGGCGAGCCGGCGTTTTCGGCCGCCGCAGATGGACCGCTGCTGCGGCTGCGCTCCGGGG
>JBJSYW010000547.1:0-8887 GCA_046089985.1 Chloroflexota bacterium | reverse complement strand
CCGCGCTGCCGCGGGAGCGCTTTCCAGGCGCCAGCGCGGCCGCTGCGCCGGCGGAGCGAGCCATGCGCTTCTCCAGCACCACGGCGCTGTTCAGGTCCACCAGCACAATCGACCCGCCAGAAACCGCCCGGGCGGCGTCTTCGGCATCTTCGCCTTCGCGACCATAGATCGCGCCTTCACGCACGCGCACCAGGTGCGCCCGGCCGCCGAACAGGAACCCCATCAAGGAGCGCATCACCTCGATATGCTCCAGCGGGGTGCGCACCGGCAGCACGCTGCCTGCCACCAGGAACACCACCAACAGCACCAGCCCCACCACACTCAGCAGGAACATGCCCAGGTAGAGCAGGTTGGGCAGCAGCACGTCCACCGCCGGCAGGTAGATCGATGGGCGCCCGGCGGCCAGGTCGGGCGCAGAGCGCAGCAGGTTCCAGATCAGGGTGACTTCGTAGCGAAATAGGAGCAGGACAACGCCAAGCGCCAGCCCCTTGACAACTATTTTTACGCAGCCCGGCTGCCGGCTTAATCCAGTGACGCTCCTCATGGCCTCATTATCTCATCAATAATGTTATAGCGAAAGGCGCACAAACCGTCAAGGTGCAAAATATATTTCAGGCCCGCTGAGGCGGTCAATTCAGGAACGGGTTGTAGCGGCGCTCGGCGGCGACGGTGGTCTGCGGGCCATGACCGGAAAGCAGGCGGGTTTCGGCGGGCAGGCTGAGCACCTGGGTGCGGATGCTGTGCAGCAGCGTCTCCAGGCTGCCGCCGGGCAGATCGGTGCGCCCGATGCTGCCGGCGAAGATCACATCGCCGCAAAACAGCACGCCTTCGCCGGCGCTGTAGAAGACCACATGCCCAGGGGTGTGCCCGGGGGCGTGGCGCACCTCGAAGCGCTGTTGGCCAAGCGCCAGGGTCTGCCCGTGGGCCAGGGCCAGGCCGGGCGCGGGTGGGGTCTCGATGTGCAGACCAAAGAACGGCGCTCCACCCTGGGCGTCCCACAGCGGCCGGTCGGCGGGGTGCAGGGCGATGACCGGCGGCTGGGGCAGGCCCCGGGCCAGGGCCGCCGCGCCGCCCAGATGGTCAAAGTGGGCATGGGTGAACCACAGGTTGGTGATGCGCCAGCCGCGCTGCTCGGCGGCAGCCAGGATCTTCTCGCCATCCCAGGCCGGGTCGATGACGGCCGCCTCGCCGCTGAGGGTGTCGGCGACCAGGTAGGCGTTGGTCTCCACCAGGCCAAGCATCAGGGGGACAATTTCCAGCATACAGTTCCTCTCAATTTATGACGGACGATAGCGGGCGGCCAGGCGGCGCCACAGCCAGGCGGCCGCCCCATCCAGCCCCACTGGCAAAGCCAGCAGCGCCCCGGTTGCGCCCAGCGCCCTGGCCCACCGGCCATCCAGCCCGGCCAGGCGCTGCACATCGAACTGCAGCTGCTGAGCAGTGATCACGCGCGGCGCAGTTGACTCGGCGCTCCCGGCGCTGGGCAAACGGTGCAGCCAGAGCGTCGCGGGGTAAGCGCCGGGCGCATCCGGCAGCAGGGTATAGTCAAACTCGGCCATGCGGCCGGGCAGCAGGAACTGGGTCACCCGGCCGCGCGGGGTGTAGGCGATGCCGGGTAGTTCCAGGCGTGCCTCCAATGCAACCACCGCCGCGCCGGCAGTTGCAGCCGGCTGCGGCGGAGCGCCTGGGGGCGGGTTGTCCTGCGGAAGCAGGCGCAGAGCCAGCCCGGCGCGCTCGCCGGCGCGCAGGCGCGGCTGCCAGCGCAGCTCCAACTCATAGGCCGAGGGCGCGCCGGCGCCCAGTTCGCCTGGCTGCAGCGCCAACCGGCGCGTCTCAACCGGCCGGGGCCAACTGCCCCAGGCCAGCACCCCCAGCGAGATCAGCAGCAGCGCCAACCCAGCCAGGCGGCGCAGCGTTCGCAGCGGCATGCCAGTATTATATCGAACTCTTGGATTTTCACCCAAATCGTGCTACACTCATCCCAACCCAACCCAATACCCAGGAGGCACACCCGTTCATGGCTATCCACCCCCCCGAGCCGTTTCGCATCAAAATGGTCGAGCCGATCCGCCTGGTCGACCGGTCTGCGCGCGAGCAGGCTATCCGCAAGGCCGGCTTCAATCTGTTTGCGCTGCTCGCCGAAGACGTCTTCGTTGATATGCTGACTGACTCCGGCACGGGAGCAATGAGCCAGGATCAATGGTCGGCCATGCTGCGCGGCGACGAGTCGTACGCCGGGGCGCGCTCGTACCAACGCCTGGCGGAAACCATGCAGCAGATCTTTGGTTTCCGCTTTTTTGTCCCCACCCACCAGGGGCGCGCGGCCGAGAACATCCTGGCCGAGCTGTTTGTGAAGCCGGGACAGTATATCCCGTCAAACATGCACTTCGACACCACGGATGCCAACTTCCGCGCCCGCGGCGGCCGCCCGGTGAACCTGGTGATCGATGAAGCCGGCAGCCCGACCAACCGCCACCCGTTCAAAGGCAACATGGACCTGGTCAAGCTGCGCAACTTTATCGAGCAGACCGGGGTCAAGAATGTGCCGCTGGGCATGATCACCATCACCAACAACGCCGGCGGTGGGCAGCCGGTTTCGCTGGAGAACCTGCGCGGGGTGGCGCAGGTGTATCGTGAGTACGGCATACCGTTCTTTATTGACGCCTGCCGCTACGCCGAAAACGCCTATTTCATCAAAACCCGCGAGCCGGGCTACGAAAACAAATCGACGCTCGAAATCACTCACGAAATCTTCGCCCTGGCCGATGGAGCAACGATGAGCGCCAAAAAGGACGCCATCGTCAACATCGGCGGCTTCCTGGCGCTCAACGACGAAGCGCTGTTCCAGCGCGCCTGCAACGAGCTGATCCTGCGCGAGGGTTTCACCACCTACGGCGGGCTGGCCGGGCGCGACCTGGACGCGCTCTCCACCGGCCTGTGGGAAGGGCTGGATGAGCGTTACCTGGCCTACCGGCTGGGGCAGACCGCCTACCTGGCCGAGCGGCTGCAGGCGGCCGGCATCCCGATCGTCGAGCCGGCCGGCGGGCACGCCGTCTACCTGGACGCCGGGCGGCTGTTCCCGCATATCCCGCAGGGCGAGTTCCCCGGTCAGGCGCTGGCGGTGGAACTGTACCTGGAAGGGGCGGTGCGGGCGGTGGAAATCGGCTCGGTGATGTTCGCCCACCCGGACCCGGTCAGCGGGGAGATGATCTACCCGGCGCTGGAACTGGTGCGGCTGGCGATCCCGCGCCGGGTCTACACCCAGAGCCACCTGGATTACGTGGTGGATACGCTGGTGAAAATCGCCGCCCGTAAGGAGCAGGTGCGCGGCTACCGCTTCACCTATGCTCCGGAACTGCTGCGCCACTTCACCGCCCGTTTCGCCCCGCTGGCGGGCTGAGCAGGCAGCATATCGCCCGGGATCTTGTCAGGAGATAAGGAGGCAACGCGATGACTACGGTTCGAAGCTTGCTGCAAAAGAAAGGCGCCCAGGTGTTCACCGTTTCGCCAGAGACGCCGGTGCTGGAGGCGATGAAGGCGCTCAGCGATCACGATATCGGCGCGCTGGTGGTGATCGAGAACGGCCAGGTGTGCGGGATCTTCACCGAGCGCGACTACGCCCGCAAGATCATCCTGCTGGGTCGGGCCTCGAAGAACACCACTGTGCGGCAGGTGATGTCGTCGCCGGTGGTCAGCGTGCGCCCGCAGCAGACGCTGCTGGAATGCATGGCGATGATGTCCAAACGCAAGATCCGCTACCTGCCGGTGATCGAGGGCGGGGAGATCAAGGGCATCCTATCCATCGGCGACGTGCTGAACGCGGTGATCGCCGAGCAAGGCCAGGCGCTGGACCGGCTGGAAAAAGCCGGGCGCGCCAACGATGACTTCCTTATTTGATATGGATGTACCCACCCTCAACTTACTGACCGCGCCGGGCTGGAGCGACTACGAACTGCTGGACAGCGGCGCCGGCGCCCGGCTGGAGCGCTATGGCCCGTATACCTTTGTGCGCCCCGAGCACCAGGCCGTCTGGCGGCGGGCGCTGCCCGAAGCGCGCTGGCAGGCGGCGCACGGGGTCTTCCGCCCCACCGGCGACGAGTTCGGCGGCCAATGGGAGTTCCGCCAGCCGGTCAAGTCGCCCTGGGTGCTGGGCTACAAGGGGCTGCGCTTCAACGCCTTCACCGCCAACTCGCGCCACATGGGCTTCTTTCCCGAACAGGCGGCCCAGTGGGACTGGATGGTCGAGCGGCTGGCCCACCCACCCAAAGGGCTGACCGAAAAGCCGCGCCTGCTGAACCTGTTCGGCTACACCGGGTTGGCTACGCTGGCGGCTGCCCGGGCCGGGGCGCAGGTGACCCACGTGGACGCATCGAAGAAATCGGTGGCGCTGGCGCGCGAAAACCAGGCCCTATCCAAGCTGGAGGCCGCCCCAGTGCGCTGGTTGGTGGATGACGCCTTCAAGTTCGTGCGCCGGGAAGTGCGCCGCGGCGCGCAGTACGAAGGCATCATCTTGGACCCGCCCAAGTTCGGGCGCGGCCCGCAGGGCCAGGTGTGGGAGTTCTTCGACGGGCTGCCCGGGCTGCTGGAAGACTGCCGCCAGCTGCTCAGCCCGCAGCCGATGTTCATCATTCTGACTGCCTATGCCATCCGCGCTTCGGCGCTGAGCATCTACTATGCCCTGCAAGAGATGACCCGCAAGCTGCCCGGCAGCCTGGAGGCCGGCGAACTGGCGCTGCAAGAGCAGAGCGCCGGGCGGGTGCTGTCGATGTCAATCTATGCCCGCTGGTGGGCAAATGAGCAGTGACCGGGGGAAGCAATGACCAATAAAATCCTGGTGTCCAACGCCATCGTGTTTGCCGCGCTGGGGGTGGCGTTTGCCGTGTATGGCCCGGTGACGCTGGCGTTTTTCAACGTGCCGGAGTTGGAGATCAGCCAGCAAGCCTACTGGCACCTGGCGGCGTTTGCGCGCATGTTCGGCGCGGCGCTGTTCGGCTGGGGGATGCTGCTGTGGGCCGCCAGCCGGGCTTTCGACCACCTGCCCGGTGCTGCCCGGCGCAGCATCCTTTCGGCGCAGGTGTTGGCGAACCTGATGGCGGGGGTGGTGGCGCTGACCCAGCAGTCGTCGATCTGGTATTCGCTGCCCGGCTGGCTGCTGAGCGGGCTGTTTGTGCTGCTGACCTTCGTCTACGGTGCGCTGAGCCTGTATCCCCCCGGCGCGTCGGCCCACACAGGAGGCGCCGGGGAGTAGCGCGCCATGTTCAACCGCCTGAAGCACCTGCTGATCGGCTCGCCACTGCCCACGCACCAGCTGTCTGAGACGCGGCTGAACAAGGTGCGCGCCCTGGCGGCCTTCTCGCCCGACGCGCTGTCATCCATCGCCTATGCGAACCAGGAGATCTACCTGGGGCTGCTGGCAGCCGGCGCAGCCGGGTTAAGCCTGGCCTGGCCGATCGGACTGGCGATCTCGGCCCTGCTGGTGGTGGTGGCGATCTCTTATACCCAGACCATCGCCGCCTACCCATCCGGCGGTGGGTCTTACGTGGTGGCACGCGAGAACCTGGGCCAGACCGCCGGATTGGTGGCTGCTTCGGCGCTGCTGATCGACTACCTGCTCACCGCCGCAGTCAGCCTGACCGCCGGCGTGGAGGCGATCGCCTCGGTATACCCGGCGCTGTGGCAGCACCGCACCCTGCTGGCGCTGCTGCTGCTGGCGGTGATCACCATCGCCAACCTGCGCGGGCTGCGTGAGACCGGCACGCTGATGGCGGCCCCGGTGTACCTGTTCCTGTTCACCTACCTGCCGATGCTGGCCTATGGGCTGTGGCGGCTGTGGCTGGAGGGACCGGCGGACCTGGCCGCGGCTGCCCCGGGCCCCATACAGCCATTGAGCGTGGTGCTGGTGCTGCACGCCTTTGCCACCGGCTGCACCGCGCTGACCGGCGTTGAAGCGATCAGCAACGGGGTGCCGGTCTTCCAGCACCCCGAGGTGCGCAACGCCCGCCGCACGATGCTGGCGATGACGATCCTGATGGGGCTGCTGTTCGCCGGCAGCATCGGGCTGACGCGCTTCATGGGCGTGATCGCCGGGCCGCAAGAGACGATCCTCTCGGCCCTGGCGCGCCGGCTGTTGGGCAGCGGGCCGCTGTACCTGCTGGTGCAGTTCAGCACCATGCTGGTGCTGGCAGTGGCAGCCAACACCAGCTTCGCCGGCTTCCCGCGCCTGGGGGCGATCCTGGCCCAAGACGGCTTCCTGCCGCGCCAGCTCACCGGGCTGGGCGACCGGCTGGTGTTTGCCAATGGGATCAGCGCCCTGGCGCTGGCTACCGGGGTGATGATCGTGATCTTCGGCGGCGACAGCCACACTCTGGTGCCGCTGTTTGCCGTGGGGGTGTTCCTGGCCTACACCCTGTCACAGGCGGGGATGGTGCGGCACTGGTGGCGCGAGCGCAGCGCCGGATGGCCGTTGAAGGCGCTGATCAACGGTTTTGGGGCGCTGGTTACCTGCGTGACGCTGCTGATCGTGGCCTACACCAAGTTTTTGGAGGGCGCCTGGCTGACAGTGCTGCTGATCCCGGCGCTGTTTGTGATCTTTTCACGCATCAAAAACCACTACGCCCAGGTGCGCCGGCAGCTCAGCCTGCGCGGTCTGCCGCCCTCGCTGCGCCCGCCCCCCCGTCCACGGGTGGTGATCCCGATCTCGGGGGTGCACCGCGGCACCATCGACGCAGTGACCTTCGCCGAGAGCATATCCAACCAGGTGACCGGGCTGTATATCGAGCTGGAACCGGGAACCGCCGAGAAAGTGCTGGAAGACTGGCGGGACTGGTTCCCCGACCTGCCGCTGGTTGTGCGCCCATCGCCTTACCGCTCGGTGATCGGGCCGCTGATCGAGTTCCTGGATGAGACCGACGCCGAGCACAACGACGGGCAGCTGGCGGTGCTGGTGCTGCCCGAGTTTGTGCCGGCGCGCTGGTGGCAGGCGCTGCTGCACAACCAGACCAGCTGGCTGATCAAGACCGCTATGCTCTACCGGCAGCGCCAGCGCGGCTACCAGCGGGTGATGATCGATGTGGCCTACCACTTGAAGAAATGAACCGCTGATCAAGCGGCGCGCTTGGCCTCCTGCCACAGGGCTTCCATCTCGGCCAGCGAAAGGCTGTCCACCGGGCGACCCTGGCGGCGGGCGGCGGCTTCGATATAGCTGAAGCGCCGGCGGAAACGCGCGTTGGCCTCGCGCAGGGCGCTCTCCGAGTCGACCTTGTGCCAGCGGGCCAGGTTGACCACCGAGAAGAGCAGGTCGCCGATCTCGGCGAAGCGCTCGTCGCCATCGCGGGCTGCGTGCACCTCGGCCAGCTCTTCTTCCAGTTTCTCCAACACGCCCTGGATATCGGGCCAGTCGAAGCCCACCCGGGCGGCGCGCTTGCTGTACTGCTCGGCCTGGATCAGCGCCGGCAGGGCCACGTTGACCCCATCCAGCAGGCTGGCTTCGCTCTTGCCTTTGGCGGCGCGCTCCTGGGCTTTCAGGCGCTCCCAGTTCTGCAGCACGCCCTTGACCCCCGCCACGGCAGCATCGCCAAAGACGTGCGGGTGGCGGCCGACGATCTTGGTGTGCAGCCCGGTCAGCACATCGGCGATGGTGAACTCGCCGGCGTCGGCGGCGATCTGGGCCTGCAGCAGGATATTCAGCAGCACATCGCCCAGCTCTTCGCGCATGCCTGGCTCATCCTCGGCGTCGATCGCCGCCAGCAGTTCGTAGACCTCTTCCAGCATCCCCGAGCGCAGCGACTTGTGGGTCTGTTCTTTATCCCACGGGCAGCCGGTCTCGGGATCACGCAGGTGGGCCACGATTTCCAGGAAGGCTTCAAAACCGCTTTCTTTGGAGAGCGGTGGCAGGAACAGGGCGGTGAGCAGCCCAATGTGCCGGCTGCGGTCGATCTCATACAGCGCCAGGTCTTCGACCACCTGGTTTGGGGAACCGGCGGCATGCACCAGGCGCACCGGGTGCTCATCGGGGTACAGGCTGTTCAGGGTCAGCTTCAGATCGTTAGCTACCTGGCGAGAGTGGATCTGGGCGATCACCGCCGGGGTAGAGGTGGGAAAAGGCGGTACGTGGGCAGTGACCAGCTCCAGCGCGTCGACCAGGGCCGTGTGCGGGAAGGGGTCCAGGCCCAGGGCCGAAAAAACCGGCTCGAGGAACGAAACGCCTTCCACCACGCGCACCGGCAGCCCTTCCTGGCGCGCCCGGCGGGCGATCTCCGGCCCGGTGGTCTCGGCGATGAACGGGTGACCGGGCACGGCGTAAACTACGCCCTGCGGGCGGCGGCCGAGGCTCAGCACCGTATCGACGATCTGGCTGTAAACCGCTTCAAAGGACCCGGCCTGTTCGTACAGGTCGTCAAAGCTGTGCAGCTGCGCCTGCTCCGGCAGCCCCTGCACCGCCGGGTGACGGCGGGTGCGCAGGTAAAGCTCTGGGGCGTGCTGCAAAATCTCCCAGGCCTGGCGGGTCAGCAGGTCTGCTTCGCCAGGGCCTAAACCAAGCAGGGTAATTCCAGGCATGCGAATGCTCCCCTTGAAATAGAAACTTGGGGCTGCCCCAAGCAAACACCTGGGACAGCCCCAATGAACACAGCGTAAACGCCCGGCTGTAAGTGCCGGAAACTAGCGTTTCGTGTAGGTCGGGGCCTTGCGGGCGCGCTTGAGGCCCGGTTTCTTGCGCTCTTTGATGCGCGCATCGCGGGTCAGATAACCGCCCTTGCGCAGGGTGCTGCGCAGGTCGGGGTTCATCTTGACCAGGGCGCGCGCCACGCCCAGCTGGACGGCGCTGGTCTGCCCGGTGACGCCACCGCCGCGGACCACCACGGTGATATCCAACTGCTCGCGGTTCTCG
>JBJSYW010000546.1:0-2512 GCA_046089985.1 Chloroflexota bacterium | reverse complement strand
TCGGGCGAAATCTTTGAGCCGAGCACTGCCCGGTTGGGATGGTACACCAGCCGGCCCTGGCTGTCGACGATGATGAAATACGCCCCGCTGCCCAGCCGCAGGTTGGAGAAATGCTCGTACAGGTCTTCGATATTGTAGTTGACCAGCAGCAGTGCGCCGGATTTCTCCTGCATCGAGGTGGGGTTGATCACCTGGAACAGGCGGGCGGCAGTGATCACCTTGGTGTGGGTGGAGTTGATGTTGACGTTGTCTTCCACGCCCACCCAGGTGACCAGGCTTTCGGAGCCGCCGACGCCCGCTTTGATGCTGTCCAGCAGCGGTTGGTTGATCTCTTGCACGTTGAGCGTATCGCCCACGTGGTAGTGCGCCCCGCCGGGGGTGAAGATATCCAGCGATACCAGGCCCTTGACACCGCTGTAGCCGCTAAGGATGTAGCCGATGCGGGCGTGCGTAGCCAGGCGGGTGTACTCGTCGGGTGAGCTGGCCGCATCATCGATGGCGGTCTTGATCTCCTCCACACCCGAGATGTTGACGATCAGGCTCTCGATTTCCTGGAACAGCACATCCAGGTAATCGCGCTGGGCGCTGACCAGCGCCTGGTCATAATGGGTCACATCCTGGACGATCACCGAGCGCGAAACGTTGTCTGAGACCAGCCCCAGCACCAACAGCGGCAGGACGCTGGCCAGCGCCATCACCAGGGTCAGGCTGAGGGCGATGCTGGGCGTGCGCCGGCTGCGCCACACGCTAGCGAGCATTCTCACGGGTCACCAGCATGACGTCTAGCAGGGTGATCGGCGGAAGCGGTTCTTTGTCCAGGGCGCGGATGGCATACTGGACGGCCGTATAGGCCTGCAGGGCGGCCTGCTGGTCGATGGTGGCCTGCAGCGAGCCGTCGCGCAGCATGGGCATCGCCTCTGCCAGCGCATCATAGGCGGCCACCTGCACGCCGCCGATCTGGTTCTTCTGTAAATACTGGATCACCCCAAAGGCCATCATATCGTTGGCGCAGAAGACCAGCTTCACGTCCGGGTGCTGGCCGAGCAGCTTCTCGGTCACCTGGTAGGCCTCGTCGATCTTCCAGTGGGCGGTTTCAGACGCGACGACCTCGATATGGGGGTTTTCGGCAAAGGCGCGCAGGGCGCCCGCTTTGCGGTCCTGGGCGTTTTTGGCGGTTGGGATGCCCTCCAGGATCATCGCCTGGGTGGGGGCGTTTATGCTCGCGCTGATGTGCTTCGCCGACAGGTACGCACCCTGTTCGTTGTTGACGCTGATGAACGGCACGCCGGTCAGCCCCAGTTCGGCCGAAGCCTGGGCGTCGAGCTGGTTATCGACGTTGATGATGACGATGCCCGCTTCCTGGGCTTTTTTTAGCACCGGGATCAGTTGGATCGAATCGGCCGGGGCGATCAGGATGGCATCCACCTGGGCGTTGATCAGCTCTTCGATGATGGTGATCTGCTGTTCAACCGAGGTCTCCTGGGCGCCGGTCTTGACGATCAGCTGGATGCCCAGCTCTTTCTCGGCCTGGCGAGCGCCCTTCTCCATCTCAACGAAGAACGGGTTGGTAAGCGTTTTCATCACCAGTGCGATGGTGCGTACCTCACTGGGCGTCGACCTGGCGGGTTGGGTGGCTGCCGGAGAGGCCGGCGCGGCCAGCAGCGACGTATCCTGCGGCGCCGGGCTGCAAGCGGCCAAGATCAGCGCCAGCATAAAACTCAAGATCAGCCACATATTCTTCGCCATCGGTCCTGTCTCCTGACTGGGGTTAACGTTCGAACGATGTGTATGACAACTTTACACTGTTTGCACGTTTTCAACAAGAGCCAGACGAAAAAATAAGTATCCCGCCGGCGCAGCGCCTGGGTGCAAGGCGGCTGCCGGCGAGATGCTTATTTATCCTGGCGGTTCAGTCCTGGCGAGCTGCTCTGCCCGCAGGACCGTGCGGCGTTTAACCGGCTACAGCGGCAGCGCGGCGGGTTTCGATGGCCTCCAGCAGGACGGTGAACGCATCCGAGAAAGACTGCACCCCGTCCTGTTCCAACTGGTCGGTGACCGCAGCCATTGAAATGCCCAGCGTCTCCAGCCCGGCCAGCGCCTGGCGCGCGCCCGGCAGGTCTTCGAACAGGCTGGGGCGCACCTGCCCGTGGTCCAGGAAGGCTATCACCGTCTGCGGCGGCATGGTGTTGACCGTGTCCGGGCCGACCAGCTCTTCGACGTAGATCACGTCCCGGTAGGCAGGGTTCTTGGTGCTGGTGGATGCCCACAGCGGGCGCTGGACGCGCGCCCCGCTCGCCTGCAGCTTCTTGAAACGCTCGGAGCCGAAGACCTGTTGGAAGTTGGCATAGGCCAGGCGAGCGTTGGCGATGGCGGCTTTGCCGAATAACCCCTGGGCGGCGGCCGCCTGCGGCCCGCCGGCCTTGACCAGCTCGTTCAGCTTGCCGTCGATCAGCGTGTCGACGCGCGAGATGAAGAAAGACGCTACCGAGGCGACCATCTCCACCGGCCAGCC
>JBJSYW010000545.1:0-6605 GCA_046089985.1 Chloroflexota bacterium | reverse complement strand
AATGATGTACAGTGCGATGTTCGAGAAGAGGATCGTGTTGTCTGGCGGGGCTTCGCCCGGTACCAGGGTCTTGATGCCCGAGCCGGAGATGATCCAGTTGGTGACTTCAAACGGGCGCTCGTAGGTCACGAAGTTCGGGGTGAAGACGAACTGCAGCGCGCCGAAGTATTCAAGGAAGAAAGAGACACCGATGGCGGTAATCAGGGCTGAGATGCGTGGGGCATCGCGCAGCGGCTTGTAGGCGATCCGTTCGATGGTGAAAGCCAGCAGTGCGCAGGTGACCATAGAGAGCAGGATGACCGTGATCAACCCGATCCCTGAGCTGAGCCAGCCCGGCAGGCCCGGCAGAAGCGCGCTGGGCCAGTTGTTCAGGCTCCAGCGGGCGATGGCGTAGTAACTGACGAAAGCGCCCACCATGAAGACATCCCCGTGGGCGAAGTTGATCAGGCGGACGATGCCGTAGACCATCGTATAGCCAAGAGCGATCAGGGCGTAAACGAACCCCAGTTGTAAACCATTCACCACCTGCTGGATAAACACGGTGGGGCTTTCCATGAAAGCGGTGGCCAATTTCCAGACGGCAAGCAAGGCCACCACCACCAGAAAAGCCTTTCCCAGCAGGCGTTTTTGGATAATCTGTTCAAAGAATGTAGGTTGTTGTTTTACAGAAGCATTCATGCATCACCTTGCGCCGAGATGCTGTATAAAAAGTGGGGGCGGCCTGCAAGACCGCCCCCACGCTGATTAGTGGAGCTTACGGAGCGACGGATTCAACGAACTTCTTGGCGCCATCGGCGATGCCGATCACAGCCGCGGCCTTGATCGGGTTGTGGCTGGCGTCGAAGGTGATCTTGCCCGAAACGCCTTCCCAGGTGATGGCGGCGAGAGCTTCGGCGACTTTGGTCGGGTCATCAACGCCGGCTTTCTCGATCGCAGCGATCAGCAGGTTGGCCGCGTCGTAGCCCAGGGTAGCCAGGGCATCCGGGACCTTCGGCTGGCCCTTGTCATCCTTGTAGGCTTCGCCGTACTTCTTCAGCCAATCGACCACGATGGGGCGGGTGTCGCCGGCGTCGTAGTGGTTGGAGTAGAAGCCGCCGCCGGCGGCCTTGACGTCCAGGTCGGAGGAGTCCCAACCATCGCCGCCCATCATGACTGCGGTGACGCCCTTATCCTTGGCCTGCGCGCCGACCAGGTTGACGATGTTGTAGTAATCGGGCAGGTAGAGCACTTCGGCCTTGCTGTCGGCGATCTTGGTCAGGATGGCCGAGAAGTCGGTGTCCTGAGCGGTGTAGGATTCTTTGCCGACCACGGTGCCGCCCATCTCAGTGAAGGCCTTCTCGAAGGCTTCGGCCAGACCGACGGTGTAGTCGTTGCCCTGGTCGTTCATAATGAAGGCGGTCTTGTAGCCCTTGCCCATGGCGAACTTGGCCATCACCAGGCCCTGGAACGGGTCGATGAAGCAAGCGCGGAAGGTGAAGGGCTTGGTCTTGCCGTCTTTGTCGACGGTGACGGTGGGGTTGGTGGAGGTCGGGCTGATCTGGACAACCTTCTTCTGGTTGACGATCTCAGACACTGGGATCGAGGCGCTCGAGCATACCTCGCCGACCAGGTACTTGACGCCGTCCTGATCGATGAGCTTGTTGGCGGCGTTAACCGCCGGGTCGGCCGAGCACTGGCTGTCGGCGACGATCAGTTCGATCTTCTTGCCGAGCACGCCACCCTTGTCGTTCCATTCTTTGACCGCCAGCTCAACGCCTTCCTTGGTGGAGACGCCGAAGGTCGGCACCTGGCCGCTCAGCGGGGCCAGCAGACCGACTTTGATCGTACCGCCGGCAGCGCCGCCGCCGCCCGCGGGCGCGCAGGCAGACAGCAGAACGCTTGCGATCATCAGGACCGCGACAAGCACAGAAAACTTCTTCGCCATTTTCTTCTCTCCTCTAACATAGTGTTGGGACATTTACGATCACATTGCCACCGGGTGGTGGTTATGCCCATCAAGGGAAATGGTTCTAAGCGACATTGCCGCAGGTGCACCTCCTTATGTAGATGTTTTCCGAAAGCGGCTGATCTTAGCGAAAGATTTGCCAGAAGCATACACAGCAGACTTGGATTCATGTCCGCTTAATTTAGCGATTCTAATGGCAAGCCTTCCATAGGTCAAGGTGTGCAGCGAAATTGTGTCGCCTTTCACGCAGGTCGGCAGCGGGGCGGCTGCCGGGGAGGCGGTGTGGTAAAATTTAGCGCATAAGATGAAACCCGTAACCAGCTAACGGAGAACTCCCGGGAGCTGATTTTAGCGCGAGAAGGTAGTCTGCCAGGGTGTCGTTTTTGTGGCATCCGGCGGTAGATCATTGGTTGGAGGTAGTGTGCTGAATCGAAATTCTCAGGCCCAATCGAGCTATGATGCCAAAGATATCCAGGTGTTGGAAGGTCTGGAGGCCGTGCGCCGGCGCCCCGGTATGTACGTCGGTGGTACCGATATTAAGGCCTTGCATCACCTGATCTATGAAGTGGTCGATAACTCGATCGACGAAGCCCTGGCGGGCGCATGCGACCGGATCGAAGTGGTGATCCACCCGGACAGCAGCGTGACGGTCAAGGACAACGGGCGCGGCATCCCGGTGGATGTCCACCCGACGATGAAGAAATCGGCTCTGGAAGTGGTGATGACCGTGCTGCACGCCGGCGGCAAGTTCGGCGGCGGCGGCTACAAGGTCTCCGGCGGTCTGCACGGCGTGGGCGTCTCGGCGGTCAACGCGCTGTCTGAGTGGTGTGAGGTCGAAGTGCAGCGCGATGGCAAGGTGCATTTCCAGCGCTACGAGCGGGGCTACCCGATCGGCGTGCTGCAGGTGATCGGCAAGACCCCCGCCAACCAGACCGGCACCAAGACCACTTTTAAGTTCGACCCGGAGATTTTCAAAGGCGAGCTGGATTTCCGCTTTGATACCCTGGTGCAGCGGCTGCGCGAGATGGCCTTTGTGACCCGCGGGGTGACGATCTTCCTGCTGGACGAGCGCCATGAGCGCGAGATGACCTTCTACTTTGAGGGCGGCATCACCTCTTTCGTGCGCTACCTGAACCGCAACCGGCAGGTGCTGCACCCGGTGGTGCACGTGGAGAAGGAGCAGGACGGCATCACCATCGACGCGGCGATCCAATACACGGATGCCTACGCCGAGTCGGTCTATGCCTTTGCCAACACAATCAACACCATCGACGGCGGCACGCACCTGACCGGGCTGCGTTCGGCGGTAACGCGCACGATCAACGATTACGCCCGCCGGGCCGGCCTGTTAAAAGAGGCCGATGCTAACTTCACCGGCGACGATACCCGCGAGGGCTTGACCGCCATCGTGAGCGTTAAGCACCCCGATCCGCAGTTCGAAAGCCAGACCAAGGTCAAGCTGATGAACCCGGAGGTGCAGTTCCTGGCCCAGCAGATCGTGGGCGAGGCCTTCAGCGCTTTCCTGGAGGAGAACCCCTCCGCCGGCAAGGCGATCGTCCAGAAATGCCTGACCTCCGCCCGGGCGCGCGATGCCGCCCGCAAGGCGCGCGATCTGGTGATCCGCAAGTCGGCCCTGGAGAGCCTGACCCTGCCCGGCAAGCTGGCTGACTGCTCGGACCGCGACCCGCAGAAGACCGAACTGTACATCGTCGAAGGGAACTCGGCCGGCGGCAGCGCCAAGCAGGGCCGCGACCGGCACTTCCAGGCCATCCTGCCGCTGCGCGGCAAGATCCTGAACACCGAGCGCACCCGCCTGGATAAAATCCTGGCGAACAACGAAGTTAAGGCGTTGATCTCGGCCTTGGGCACCGGCATCGGTGAAGGCTTTGACCTGACTGGCCTGCGCTACGGGCGGGTGATCATCATGACCGACGCCGACGTGGACGGCAGCCACATCCGCACGCTGCTGCTGACCTTTTTCTTCCGCTATATGGAGAAGCTGATCGAGGAAGGGCACCTGTACATCGCCCAACCGCCGCTGTACCGCCTGGCGCATAAGAACAATGTGCGTTATATGTACAGCGACGGCGAGAAAGACGCCGCAATGCAGGAACTGGGCGCTGAAAGCAGCAAGGCCATCCTGCAGCGCTACAAAGGCCTGGGCGAGATGAACCCCGAGCAGCTGTGGGAGACGACTATGGACCCCAGCCGGCGTACGCTGCTGCTGGTGACCGTGGACGACGCGGCTGAAGCCGACCGCACCTTTGATATGTTGATGGGTTCCGAGGTGCCGCCGCGGCGGCGCTTCATTCAAACACACACTCGCAACGTTCGCAACCTGGACATTTAAACACACATGATTCTGGAACGGGGCACGCTGCTCAACAGCCGCTACAGGATTGTCGAGATCTTAGGTCAGGGGGGGATGGGCTCGGTTTACCGAGCCGTCGATGAGAACCTGGGCCTGGAAGTCGCGGTCAAAGACAATCTGTTTACGACCGAAGAGTACGCGCGCCAGTTCCGCCGCGAGGCGCTGATCCTGGCTAACCTGCGCCATTCCAACCTGCCGCGGGTCACCGATCATTTTGTGATCCAGGGCCAGGGCCAGTACCTGGTGATGGATTACATCGAAGGCGAAGACCTGCGCCAGCGCATGGAACGGGTGGGGGTGCTGCCGGAAGAAGATGTGATCGTGATTGGGGCGGCGGTGTGCGATGCGCTGACCTACCTGGGCACGCGCAAGCCGCCGATCATCCACCGCGATATCAAGCCCGGCAACGTTAAGATCACCCCGCACGGTGAGATCTTCCTGGTCGACTTTGGGTTGGCCAAGACGCTGGTTGGCTCGCAAGCCACCACCACCGGGGCGCGGGCGATGACCCCGGGCTTTTCGCCGCCCGAGCAGTATGGCACGGCCCGCACCGACCAGCGCTCGGATGTCTTCTCGCTGGGCGCCACGCTGTACGCAGCGCTGACCGGCGCCACGCCCGAGGACGCGCTGGCGCGGGCCATGGAACAGGCGCAGCTGACCTCGATCCGCAAGCACAACTCAAAGATCTCGCGCCGGCTGGCGGCGGCGATCGAGAAAGCCCTGGAAGTGCGCCCCGACAGCCGCTTCCAGAGTTCCGATGAGTTCAAGCTGGCGCTGACCCGCGACAACACCGTGGTGCGCAAGCGCGACGGCGAGTATCACGTGGCCCCGCCGCCGGAAGCGGCGCGGGTGGAGCCGGCCCAGAATGCCCTGCTGCCGCCCGAAAGCCGCGAGAAGCTGGCGCTGCCGGACGATCGTTCTCCGTCGCTGATCCCCACCAGCACCGCGCTGGATGAGCCGGAAGCGGCGCGGCCCCGGCCGCGCCCGCGCCGGCCGCGCACGGGCTGCTGGACGCTGCTGCTGGCAGGGCTGGCTCTGTTGGCGATCGGCGGGTTCTGGGTCACCCGGGTGGACCCAGGGCTGGCGCAGCGTGCCTACGCCGCCTATTGGCCGACGCTTTCGGCGCTGGCTGGGCTGGCCCCGGCAGCAGCCCAGGCGCCCGAAAGCCAGACACCCACGCCTACGCGCCAGCCCCCCACACCCACCGTTATGCTGGAAGCGCCGGCGTCTGCCGCCGCCCCCAGCCATACACCCACCGCTTCCGTCACTTCCCCGCCGCCCACCGATACCCCCACCCCGCAGCCCACCCCGCTGGGCGGCGGTATGGGCGAGATCGCCTTCGCCTCGCGCCAGGAGAACCTGAGCCAGGTGTACATCATCAACTCGGCCGGACAGGATCGCCGGCAGCTGACCAGCCTGCCGGAGGGCGCCTGCCAGCCGGATTGGTCGCCAGACGGGAAGCGCCTGGTGTTTATCTCGCCCTGCAACGACTCAACCGATTACTACCCCGGTTCGGCGATGTATATTATCAACGCCGACGGGAGCGGTCTGTTGCCGCTGCCCACCCTGTCTGGCGGCGATTACGACCCGCAGTGGTCGCCGGATGGCCTGCGCATCCTGTTTACCTCGCTGCGCGGCAGCGGCCGCCCGCAGCTGTACGTGATCAACCTGGAAGACAGCGCCGTTACGGCGCTGTCCGAGAAGTACGCCACCGATTTCCAAGGCGTTTGGTCGCCCGATGGCCGGCAGATCGTGTTCATCTCCACCCGCACCGAAGGGCAGCAGGTGTGGTTGATGGACGCCGACGGCCAGAATCAGAAGCGCCTTTCAGACACCCGCAACCTGCTGCACTCTCGCCCGTCGTGGTCGCCGGATGGAAAACAGATCATCTACACCCAGGTCGCCGCGGATAACGGCGTGCCGCGGGTGGTGATCTTGCAGATGTCTGAAGATCAGCCGGATGCGTTCCGGGTCAGCGACCAGCCAATGCGCGATGCGGTCTATTCCAGCGACGGTTACTGGATCGTCTTTGAGGGCTGGCAGGTGGGCGGCAGCCACAACATCTACCTGATGTCGGCCACCGGCGCGGTGCTGACCGCCATGACTGACGATCCGGCGCTGGATTTCGATCCGGCCTGGCGTCCCCCGCTGATCCCCTGATCCCCGCACCCGCGCTGCGCCGGGTTAGCGGTCGACGGCCTGCCAGACGGCCTGCAGGATTTGCAGGGCGGTCAGGTTGCGCACCGGCCAGGCGCTGTTGAGCGCGTTGGCGTCGTCGAAGAAGCTGCG
>JBJSYW010000544.1:0-3060 GCA_046089985.1 Chloroflexota bacterium | reverse complement strand
GCCGTAGTTTTCCGATAGGGCGTAGAAATCCGGCAGCAGTTCCAGGTCGATCAGCGTGGCCTTCTTGCGCAGCACCTTGGCGTAATACCAGTACCCGCCGCCCAAGGCCTGGTCCTTCCAGCCCCAGGTGATGTGCCCGGGGTCGTCATGCGCATCAGCCACCGGGCGGTCGCCGGCGGCCGCGGTCCACAGGTTGGGCAGCAGGCTGCCGGTGATCGGCCAAAAATAGATGAAGCCGCGCCGCCGTACGAACTCGGCCGCCTGCTCCAGGCTGTGCAGGCGCAGCCCGGGAGCCGTCTGAAAGGTCTCCCGGCGGTATGCGGTTAATCGATCGGTTGGGAGCATATCCATAGACCTTTTGTTCCAGTTATTGGGCCTATTGTAACGCCTTTTCGCCGCCCGGCACAGGGCCGCCGGCGGCAGGCGGGTGATGATGAAATCACCCTTCCGGTTCTCCAAAATACCCCAGGGTTGACGGGCGGGGTTGATGACAATTAAGAGCAGATTTGGTAAATTTCACTCAGTAAAATTGGGCCGCTACGAGGACATGCCACCGGATGCTACGGTCGAAAGCCCCCCAACCCCGCCGAGTACTGATCGCCTCCAGCCATGCACTGTTTGGCCAGGGGCTGCGCCGCTTGCTTGAAGAGCGGCGGGCGACCGGGGTGCGGGTGGTGCGGATGGTCTCAAGCCTCGAGCAGGCCTTGAAAGCGCTGGACGAGCTGCACCCGGACCTGGTGGTAGTCGATTACGACGACGAAAACCTGAACCGGGAAGAGTTCCTGGCCCGCTTTGTAGAGAGTGAACACAAGCTGCGCGTGGTGCTGCTCTCGCTGCAGAGCGCCCAGGACGCCATCGTCTATGACCGCCGCACGCTGGCGGCGGCGCAGATCGACGATTGGCTGGAAGATTGGACCTATACAGACGAGCCTTCTCGCACGAACACCGGCCTCGCAGAGCACGGTTCGAACTTTATCCTTAGGAGAGTTGGTATGAAAAATCGCCTTCCCAAAGCGGCCCATCTGGTCATCGCCGGCATCCTGGTGGCGGTCGTTTCGGCCCTGCTGATCTTCAGCATGCGCTTCATCCGCCTGCTGCCGGCGGCTGCCAGCGCCCAGGCCGTGCCGATCGACTACCTGTTCGACCTGGAGTTCAAGGTCATCGCCGTGCTGTTCTCGCTGATCGTGGTCTTCATGGTCTACAGCATCCTGGTGTTCCGCCGCCGCAAAGGCGACCTGGAGGATGCCGAGCACATCGATGGCAGCAGCAAGCTGGAAGTTGCCTGGACCGCTGCACCGCTGGCGTTGGTGATGGCCTTTGCCTACCTGGGCAGCACCAACCTGGCCCAGACGGTAGCCGCCGAACCGCAAGCGCTGCGCGTGGAGGTGATCGGCCGCCAGTGGGCCTGGAGCTTCGTCTACCCCGACAGCGGCGTGATATCGGATAAGCTCTACCTGCCGCAGGACAGGCAGGCGCTGCTGCTGCTGCGCTCTGAGGATGTGATCCACTCGTTCTGGGTGCCCGAGTTCCGCGTCAAGCAGGATGCGCTGCCCGGCGGGGCCGACTTCGTGCGCCCGCTGCGCGTCACCCCCACCCAGGCCGGTACCTACGCCCTGCGCTGCGCCGAGCTGTGCGGCCGGCTGCACACCACGATGGCTGCCGATGTGGTGGTGCTGCCGCAGGCCGAGTTCGATGCCTGGCTGGCCAAAGCCTCCGGGCTTTCCGATAACCCTGCCGAGCGCGGCCAGAAATGGTCGCAGCAGTTCGGCTGCATCTCCTGCCACAGCCAGGATGGCTCTCGCCTGGTGGGCCCCACCTGGCAGGGCCTGTACGGTAAGCAGGAAACCATGACCGACGGCTCGGTCATCTCCGCCGACGACGCCTACATCCACGAATCAATCATCAACCCCAATGCCAAGGTCGTCAACGGGTTCCCGCCCGGGGTGATGCCGGCCCAGTTTATTGACCCGGTGACCAAGCGGCCGATTACCGACGAGCAGATCGCCGACATTATCGAGTTCATCAAGACGCTGAAGTAACGGAGGTAGGCTATGAATCGTTCAACCAAGGGATCGATCCTGTCTGTGGGGCTGTTCCGCGGCCTGCTGTATATGCTGGTGGGCTTCCTGGTGGGGGCGCTGCTGGTCAGCGTGATCCGGCTGCTCACCGGACACCCGGCCTTCTTCGCCTGGGACGCCACCGGCAACCTGTACTTCTTCAGCGAGCCGGCCTGGGTGGTGGGAGCATTGTTCGGGGCGGTGGCCTTCATGCTCGGCTCCGGCACGGTCAGCGATTGGCTGCAGTGGGCCAACGGCGTCGATACCCCCGCCCACCCCACCGATGCCTTCGAATCGGGTTGGAAACGCTACTTCAGCGCCACCTATGACCACAAGGCGATCGGCATCCAGTACGGCTTCACCTCGCTGGTGATCCTGGGGCTGGCGGGCGTCTTCGCCCTGATCTTCCGCACCGAATTGGCCCAGCCAGGCGCCGAGCAGGTGGTCTCCTTCCAGACCTACAACACGGTGATGAGCCTGCACGGGATTGTGATGATCGCCGGCATTCTGTTGGGCGTGGGGGCGATGTCCAACTACCTGGTGCCGCTGATGATCGGCGCGAACGACATGGCCTTCCCACGCCTGAACGCCTTTGCCTACTGGATCAACGTCCCCGGGGCAATCATCCTGCTCAGCAGCATCTTCCTGGGCGGCTTTGACACCGGCTGGACCGGCTATCCACCATTGAGCGCTAAAGCCCCGCTGGGCATGGATATGTTCTTCCTGGGCGTCTACCTGGTTGGCCTGTCGTCGATCTTCGGCTCAATCAATATCATCGTCACCACCGTGCGCCTGCGCGCCCCCGGGATGAGCTTCTTCCGCATGCCGATCTTTGTGTGGAGTTCGCTGGCAACCGCGGTGATCGCCTTCTCGGCTACCCAGTTGATCGGCCTGGCTTTCCAGCTGGTGCTGTTCGAGCGCCTGTTCGGGATGTCGTTCTTCGAGCCGACCAAGGGCGGCGACCCGATCCTGTTCCAGCACCAGCTGGAAAGCCAGGCCGATC
>JBJSYW010000543.1:0-2680 GCA_046089985.1 Chloroflexota bacterium | reverse complement strand
GGGGGCGGTTTGGGCCCGGATGCGCAGCACCGTGCTGCGGTTGACCTTGACGTTCTCGAACTCTTCTTCTTCGTAATAATTGTCGGCCATGTTTCGGTTCTCGCGTGGGGTTAATCACCAGGCAGCAGCGACGGCTCGAAGGCTTCGATTTCGTCGCAGGGCTCACAGCCGCTGATCTCGCTCTCCAGCTCGCTTTCGATCAGCATCTGGATATCGAAGATCTTGCGGTAGATGCCGTCCGGCTGGACCAGCAGGTCTTCGTGCGTGCCGGCCTGCACCACCTGGCCCTTGTCGAGCACCAGGATCAGGTCGGCGTTCATCACGCTCTGGATGCGGTGAGCGATGATGAAGGTGGTGCGGTTCTGCATCAGGCCGTCCAGGGCGGAGCGGATCTCGGCTTCGGTTTCGGTATCCACCGAGGAGGTCGAGTCGTCCAGGATCAGGATGCGCGGGTTCTTCAACAGGGTGCGGGCGATAGCCACGCGCTGTTTCTGCCCGCCGGAGAGGGTCACGCCCTTCTCGCCCACCAGGGTGTTGTAGCCATCCGGGAAGCCGGCGATCACGTCGTGCACGGCTGCGGCGCGGGCGGCGGCTTCGATCTCTTCCTGGGTCACCGGGCGACCAGCGCCGTAAGCGATGTTCTCGCGGATGGTGCGCGAGAACAGGAACGGTTCCTGCTCGACGATGCCGATGTGGCGGCGCAGGTAGCGGCGCGGGTAGCGCTTCAGGTCCACCCCGTCCAGGTTGATCTGCCCGCCGGTGTAGTCGTGGAAGCGCGGCAGCAGGTTGACCAGGCTGGTCTTGCCCGAGCCGGTCGAGCCGAGCAGGGCGATCGCCTGCCCCGGCTGGCAGGTGAACGAGACGTCCTTCAGCACCGGGCAGTCGTCGCCTTCGTACTCGAAGCTGACGTGATCGAAGACCACCTGGCCGTGCGGCGCGCCTTCGGGCAGGTAATCGCCGGCGTCCAACGGCTCGCGGTCGGCCTTGATGATGTCGATCACGCGCCCGAAGGAGACCATGCCGGTGGAAGTCTGTACGATCAGGCGGCCCAGGTTGCGCAGCGGCCAGATCAGCCACACTACCAGCCCGGCGTAGGCCAGGTAGGTGCCGGGGGTAATCAGGCCGTCGATGGCCATCAGCGCTCCGGTGATGAAACCGCCCAGCAGCTGCGCGCCGCAGATGATATCGGAAGCCGGCCAGAAGGCGGCGTGCATCAGCATCAGCTTGCGCCCGCGCAGGAACTTCTCGAAGTTCTCCTTCTCAAACTTGTCGCGCTCGTAGCCCTGGCGGGCGAAGGCCTTCACCACCCGCACCCCGGCCAGGTTTTCCTGCAGGGTGGTGGTCAGCGTGGCTTCCTGCTCCTGGTAGGATTCGTAGACCTTGGTCAGGCGGCGGAAGAACCAGAGCGAGGTGATGAAGATGAACGGCACAGCGATGATCGAGATCAGCGCCAGGAAGGTGTTCAGATTCAGCAGAGCGATGAAGTTGATCGTGAAGAGCAGGAAGATGCGCCCCACACCGATGGCCTGCTCGGCGTAGAAGCGCCGCACCGCGTCGACGTCGGAGGTTACGCGCTCGATCAGCTCGCCGGTCTTGGCCTTCGAGTGATAGGCGAAGCTCAGGCGCTGGATGTGGTCGAACAGGTAGTTGCGCAGGCGGCGGGCCACGCCCTCGGCAGTCAAAGCTGCCAGGCGGCCGGCGAAGTAGGTGAACAAGCCTTCCATGGCGGCGAAGCCGACGAACGCCAGGGCGATCAGCGGCAGCAGGCGGTCTTGCCCGGGCTTGCCGATCACGTTATCGATGAAATAACGCAGCAGCAAGAAGGTGGATGTCTTGAACAGCGCCGCGGCGGCCTGGCTGGCGTTGGCGCCGGCGAAGGCCATCCGGAAACCGCTGGTCATGCGCCACATACCGCCTAAGCGGCGGGCGCCGGCGACCTGCTTCAGGTCAAAGGTTGGGGATGGAGTCTGGTCGGTCATACGCTTGCACGTTCTCCGTCTTGTAAAGCCTGGTACTGTATTCCGGCCGGGCCGGGTGGATAAAAAAACCACGGGCGTTTGTGTGCGCCCGTGGTTCGGATCGACAGGGTCGATGATGAAGGCGGTTTACCCGCCGACAGGCACACTCCGATAAGGAATCAAACCGGCGCCGCTGGCACGCCGCTTAATGGTTATGGTGGAGGAAAGATCGCTCATCTACGCCGGTCTCCTTTCGTAAGAATTACTTAATCTAACTTTCCTATCTTACCGCACAGTAATAGCCCTGTCAAGCGCTGAATCACTGCGATCGACGCGTCCTGGTCACCTTGTCTCAGTCACTTTGTGGATGTTGCGCGGCGCCTCGGTGTTATAGCCCTTGGCCTGGGTCAGGTGCAGCGAGAACAGCTGGGCCGGGGCGATGCTGACCAGCGGGGTGAGCCACTCGGGCACGCCGGCGGGCAGCGGGATGGCCGATTGGGCCAACTCCAGCGCGGCGGCCGAGTTCGAAATCACCACCAGCTCGGCCAGGTGCTCGTGGCGCAGCTGTCCCAGCATGCCCAGCATCGAGTCCAGCACCGGCCCCTGGGCCGCCACAGCCATCACCGGGAAGCCCTGGTCATGAATACCATCTTATTAGACGGTTTCTCGCCCGCCTGCCATTTGCGACCCTGGTCAGCACCCATCATTTGATGAACACCCTG
>JBJSYW010000542.1:0-3671 GCA_046089985.1 Chloroflexota bacterium | reverse complement strand
TGCGCCTCGGTGCGGCCCATGCGAAACAGGGTGGTGCCGCATTCCGGGCAGACGCCGCGCGTGGCGGGCGCACCGCTGTTGGTAAACACCGCCTGGGGCTGGTTCATTTCTCGCTTGGTTTTGCATTTAACGCAGTAGGCTTCCACCAGGAAATCCTCCTTGAGTTAGACCGTATAATCCGCCTGTCCCTCGGACACGGCGATGTAGTGCATGCTGCCCACCTGGCGCACCAATCCCTTCAGTTCCATCAAGGTCAGCGCGGCGGTCACCTGGTCAATCGGCAGGCCGGCGCGATAGCGTATCTCATCCACGTGCAGCGGCTCGTGCGACAGCAGCCCGTACAGCTGCGCCTCGGTCGCATCGGCCGGCAGGGCCGCCCGGGCCGAGCGCTGCTGCCCGGCCTGGTACAGGTTGAGCGCTTCCAGCAGGTCCTGGGCGTTCAGCAGCAGGCGCGCGCCCTGCTGGATCAGCCGGTTGGCGCCGCGGCTTTGCGGGGCGTACACGCTGCCGGGTACGGCAAACACCTGCCGCCCCTGCTCAACGGCAAATGCGGCGGTGATCAGCGCCCCGCTCTTTTCGCCGGCTTCCACCACCACCACCGCCTGCGACAGGCCGGAAATGATGCGGTTGCGGGGCGGGAAATTGGCCGCTTCCGGGGTCGCGCCGGGGGGGTAATCGCTGATGATTGCGCCGTGGGCGCCGTCGCCCGCCTCGCCCAGCATTTGCGCGGCTAACCGGCGGTGTTCGGGCGGGTAGATCTGGTCCACCCCGCTGCCCAGCACTGCCAATGTGCGCCCGCCGCTCTTCACGGCGGTCTCGTGGGCGATGCCGTCCACGCCGCGCGCCAGCCCGCTGACGATGGTCAGCCCGCTGCGCACCAGCGCTTCGGTCAGCTCGGCGGTCACCTGCCGGCCGTAGGCGGTCACCCGCCGGGTGCCCACAATCCCCACTGCCAGGCTGTCGGCGTCATCCAACCGGCCGCGCACATACAGCACCGGGGGCGAATTGTCCACTTCGGCCAGCCGGCGTGGGTAGGCCGGGTCATCCCAGGTGAGCACCTGGATCTGCAGCCGCCGGATCATCTCCCAGGTACGTTCGGCTGCGCCGCTGCGCCGGGCGCTTACCAGCGCCTCGACCAGGCGGGCGCTCAGCCCGGCTGCTTCCAGTTCAGGCGGGGCGGCTTGCCAGGCTGCCGCTGGGCTGCCAAAACGATCCAGCAGCAGGCGCATGCGCGCCGCCCCGATGCCTTTGACCAGGCTCAGGGCCACCCAGGGGTACTTGGCTTGCTCGTCCATGGAGGTTGGCGGTTGGCTGCGGGACGCTCGCGCTGAGATGGGTTACTCGATCAGCCCGGGCAGCAGGTGGACGCGCATCTCGCCTTTTTCCAGGTCCACCGCCAGCACCACCGGCTCGATCGCCGGCAGCAGCACATCCGCGCCGCTTTCCCGGCGCACCACATAGACGTCGTTGGCCGGGGTGGTCATAATCTCGATCAGCTCGCCCAACGCCTGTCCCTCGTCGGTCACCACTGCCAGCCCAAGCAGTTGGTGGTGATAATATTCACCCTCCGGCAGCGGCGGACGGCTGCCGGTCGGCACGTACAGGTACAGGTTGCGTAGCGTGCCCACCCCTTCGGGGGTGTCAAATGCATCAAACGCGATCAGCATCCCCTGCCCGTGCGGGCGGGTGCTGCGGATGTGCAGCGGGCGGTGCTCCTCCCCGGCATACACTTCCAAACCGGCCTTCAGGCGCTCGGGGAAATCGGTGATCACGTCCATCAACATCTCGCCGCGCAGCCCGTGTGGGTGGCGCAGCTTGCCAACAACCAAGAATGCAGGCTCGCCGCGCTGCGGCGAGCCTGCGGAGTCTTTAGACAGCCTGGATTTACGGTTTCCGGTCATACGGATGGCTTGATAGGAACGGCTATTCCGGTTCGATGATATCCAGAACCGCGCGCTTGTCTTCCTGGATAGCGGCCACGCGCAGCAGCGTACGGATAGCGCTGGCAACGCGTCCACTCTTCCCGATGATGCGTCCCATGTCTTCCTTGGCGACGTGCAAGCTGATGATCACCTGCGAGCCGCGGCGCGACTGGGTGACCTTCACCTGGGTTGGGTCGTCAACGAGCGACCGGGCGATATAGTCGATCAGTTCCTGCATCAGTTCCTCCGCTCGGATGAGCCGGAAATCCTCCCAACTTAGCGGTTGGCTTCAGTCCGGGAGTTGATGTTGCGAGCGGCGTCTGCGGCCTTCGCTTCGGCCAGCAGCGTCTCCAGCGTTTCGCCTTTTTTCAAGCGCTCGTAGCGCTCGGTCAGCCCGCAAGCCTTGAAGACCTGGGCCGCCGACTCGCTGGGCTGGGCGCCTTTGCTGAGCCAGTCATACACGCGGTCCTCGTGCAGCTGGATCGTGGCCGGCTGAGTGCGCGGGTTGTAAAAGCCCAGGATTTCCAGGAAGCGGCCGTCGCGCGGGGCTTCTTTTTCAGCGGCAACGATGCGGTAGCTGGGCTGCGCCTTGGAGCCGACTCTGCGTAAACGAATACGAACCATGTTACTATGTCTCCTTCACATTCTCAGAACTGCTTCATTCTTTGCTTCAGACTATCCAGGGTGCTGCCGGGGTGCAAGCGGTGAGAGGGAGCGGAAGGAGCGCCGAAATCTCGCTTGCCGCCAGAGCAAGGCGGCGGATAGTCGACCAAACTAAGTATATCAGCCAAACAACCGCGGCAGGCCCTTCATTCCGGACTTTTTCAAGGTCTTGAACAGTTTCTGCGCTTCGCGGAACTGCTTGATCAGCCGGTTGACATCTTGCACCTGGGTGCCCGAGCCGCCGGCGATGCGCCGGCGCCGGGAAGCGTTCAGGATATCGGGCTTGCGGCGCTCTTCGCGGGTCATCGAGTTGATGATCGCTTCGGTGAGCTTGAGCTGGTTTTCGGCGTCTTGCGGTGAGATCTGCTTGGCCATCTGGCCATGCCACCCGGCAGCATTTCCAGCAGCTGGCCCAGCGGGCCCATCTTGCGCAGCTGGCGCAGCTGGTTCGAAAAGTCTTCCAGCGTAAACTCGCCGGACATCATCTTTTCGGCCTGCTCGCGGGCCGTCTTCTCGTCGTAAGCCTGTTCGGCGCGCTCGATCAGACCCAGCACGTCGCCCATGCCCAGGATGCGCCCGGCCAGCCGCCCGGGGTCGAAGACTTCGATCCCGTCCAGCGCTTCGCCGGTGCCCAGGTATTTGATCGGTACGCCGGTCACCGAGCGGATCGAGATGGCCGCGCCGCCGCGAGCGTCGCCGTCGATCTTGGTCAGGATCAGCCCCGAGAGCGGGATTACATCCCGGAAGCCGCGCGCCACATTGACCGCTTCCTGGCCGATCATCGAGTCGACCACCAGCAGGATCTCGGCCGGTTTGGCGCGAGACTGGATGGCGTTCAGTTCGTCCATCAGGGCGTTATCCAACTGCGAGCGCCCGGCCGTGTCGAGGATCACCAGGGTGAAGCCGCCCTTTTGGGCGCGCTCCAACGCCAGGGCCGCCATCTGCGGCGGCGGGACGCCCTGCTCGTAAGCCACCGGCACGTTGAGCTTTTCGCCCAGCGTTTCCAACTGGCGCACGGCCGCCGGGCGGTACGGGTCGCAGGCCACCAGCATCACCCGCTCGCCTTGCGAGCGCAGCAGGCGCGCC
>JBJSYW010000541.1:0-9192 GCA_046089985.1 Chloroflexota bacterium | reverse complement strand
GGGGGGGGGGGGGGGGGGGGGGGGAGGGGGGGGAGGCGGGGGGGGGGGGGGGTTCGTCCCCTCCCCCCCCCCCCCCCCCCCCCCGCGCCTGGTTATGCTACACCGGCTGCGGGTTCTGCTCGTGGTCCCAGCGCCCCTCGGACTGCAGGCGGCTGACCACGACCTGCGCTTCGGTCAGCAGCGCCAGCTTGTCGATCTTCAGCGTACGCGTCAGCGGGAAGGGCTGGTCGGCCGGCCACAGCTCGACGTGTTGCGGGCGCTTGTACGAAGCGATCTGTTTGCAGTGCGCCTGCACATCCTCGGCGCTAAGGGTTGACCCGGGCTGCGGGCGCACGAAGGCGAACAACCCTTCGCCCAGCAGATCGTGCGGCAGGCCCAGCACGGCAGTCGTTTCCACCCCGGGCAGCTCGCCGATGTGCGCCTCGACCTCCTCCGGGAAGACGTTGTAGCCCGACTGCTTGACGATGAACTTGCTGCGCCCGGACAGGAACAGCACCCGCTGCCCGCCGGCGGTCTTATAGCAGCCCATGTCGCCCGAATACAGGATGCCTTCTTTCGAGACCACCCGGGCGGTGACCTCTGGCTGGTTGTAGTAGCCCATGAAAACCAGCGGCGGGTGGTAGCAGATTTCGCCCACTTCACCATCGGGCAGCTCGCGGCCGGCTTGGCCGTCGGGCTGCATTGGGGCGCGCACGGTCAGCGGGGCCAGGTCATCGAAGGCGCAGCCCACCTGCCCGGCCATCTCGTCCACGCCGGCGCCGGGCGGGGTGAAGGTGATGAACCCGCCGCCCTCGGTCATCCCCAGGCCGGTGCCAAAGCGCGGCGCCATCTGCGCCAGGCGGCGCAGGAAAGCCGCGTCCACGCTCGACCCGCCGTAGACCACCCCCTCAAGGCTGCTCAGGTCGTACTGGTCGTAGCCGGGCTGCGCCCAAACCAGCTTGTACTGGGTGGGGATCATCCCCAGCACGTTCAGGCGGTGCTTCTGGACCGCCTCCAGGGTCTGTTTGGCGTCGAAGATGCGCAGCAGCACCGCCGTGCCGCCCAGGTAGAGCGGGGTCATCAGGCACTCGGTCACGCAGCCCACGTGGGACGGCGGCAGGTTGACCAGCATGCGCACATTGCTGCCGATCTGTGCGCCGCGCGCCAGCACCTCGTTTTGCACGATGATCGTGTGGTGGTTTAGCACAGCCGGCTTGGGCGCTCCGGTGGTGCCGGTGGTGAAGATGATCAGCGCCGGGGTGCCGGGGGTGACCTGCGCATAGGCTTTCGCCAGCCGGCGGGTGAACAGGTCTTTGGCCTTAAGCCAGACCAGCTTCTTCTTGTCCATCAGGTCGGTGATTGCCAGCGCGCCGGGCAGCAGCTCGCCCGGGGCCGGGTTGGGGGTGAACTGCACCAGGCGCTGCACCGATGGGCAGCCGTCTTTGACCGCCTGGCCCACCGTGCGGAAATCGCGCAGCGGGGTGCCGCCCAGGAAGAAGAACACCTTGGGACCGATCTTGTTCAAGTCGCGCACCACCTCCTGCTCTTTCAGGCGCACATCCAGCGTTGCGCAGATGGCGCCAATCTTAAAGCAGGCGTACATCAACAGCACATGCTCGGGCACCAGCACCAGCATCGTAGCCACCCGGTCGCCCTTCTGCACCCCCAGGTCTTGCAGCGCCAGGGCGAAGAAATCGACCAGGCGGTTGAACTGAGCATAGCTGACGGTCTTGCCGTCTTCATGCTGGATCAGCGCCGGCTTGTCGGGCGTCTCCCTGGCCCATTTTTCGATATACGAATTCAGCAATGGCAGGAACTCGGTCGGCATGCTCGCCTCCTTCTGTCTGGTCGAGTAGGGTCCATATGGCTATTATAGATGATATCGGCCGAATTGAGCGTTTACGTAGGCGTGAGCAATGGGTGATGCGTATATGACAAAAGTCACCTCCCGCTGGCCAAATGCGTAGTAAAATTGCTGCCATTGATTTGCAATAACGAATGCCTTGCAATAACGGAAACGCCGTAACCAAATGATGACCAACAACCTGATCGATGATGTGACCGAACGCCTGCGCAGCCAGGGCGGGCGGATGACCGCTCAGCGACGCATGATCCTGGAAGCGCTGGGCTGCCTGGGCTGCCATCCCACCGCTGAGGAGATCTTTGCCGTGGTCAACCGGCGCGATCCGAGCATCCACCTTTCGACCGTTTACCGCACGCTGCGCTGGTTGGAAGCGGAGGGGTTGGTGAGCGGGCGGCGTTTTGAAGACGGGGTGCGCACCGAGCGTTTTGACCCGGTGCTGCCGAACGAGCACCACCATTTTATTTGTGACTTGTGTAAAACCGTGATCGAGTTCGAGCACCCGGTCATTGAAACCATCAAACAGGACATCGCCCGCCAGTACGGGGCGCGGGTGGGGTCGGCGTCGATGCTGCTGCACGGCATCTGTGCGGCCTGCCAGAAGGAAAACCAATAATGGACTGCCATACGACGATTGAAAACAAACCGCTGCCGGGCGGCAGCGTGGCGCTGGTGGGCCACCCCAACGTAGGCAAATCAGCCATGTTCCAGCAGCTGACCGGTCAGCGGGTGACGATTTCAAATTACCCCGGCACCACGGTTGAGATCACCCGTGGTGCGGCCCGCCAGGTGCCCGGCGTAGTGCTGGTCGATACCCCGGGGGTGATCGCCTTCCCGCCGTTCTCCGAAGATGAACGGGTGACGGCGCGCGTGCTGCTGAACGAAGACTTGCAGGCGATCTTGCAGGTGGGCGACGCCAAGAACCTGCGCCGCACGCTGCTGCTGACCCTGCAGCTGGCCGAGATGGGCCTGCCGCTGGTGCTGGCGCTGAACATGATGGATGAAGCCCAGGCCCACGGCCTGGCGCTGGACTGCGATACGCTCTCGGCCCGCCTGGGCGCGCAGGCGCTGCCCACCACCGCGGTGCGTGGCATTGGGGTGTCGGCGGTCGAGCAGGCGCTGCGCCAGGCGCAGCCCTCGGCGCTGCAGTTGGATTACCCGCCGCCGGTCGAGGCGGCCCTGGTGCAGTTTTTGGACTGCCTGGGCGGAGAAGTGCGCGCGCCGATCTCGTCCCGCGCCCTGGGCCTGCTGTGGCTCAGCGGCGACGCCGTGACCGCCGATTGGCTGCGCAGCCGGATGCCGCCGGCCCTGTTCGCCGAGCTGGAGGCGCAGCGCCGCTCGCTGCAGGCACGCAGCCCCGAGCCGCTGGCGGCGCAGATCCAAACCGCCCGCCTGGCGCAGGCCGAGCGGCTGGCTGCCGCAGCACTGCGGCGGAGCGAGCCGGTGGGCGAGACCTTCGCCGCCCGCCTGGGCCGCCTGACCACCCATCCCGGGTGGGGCATCTTCTTCCTGGCGGCCGCGCTGTACGGGCTGTACTGGTTCGTGGGCGTCTTTGGCGCCGGCATGCTGGTGGGCCTGCTGGAAGAGAAGCTCTTCGGCGAACTGCTCAACCCGGCGGTGACCGGCTGGGTGCAGTCCATCGCCCCCTGGCCCTGGCTGGCCGACCTGTTCGTCGGTCAATACGGGTTGTGGACGATGGGCATGACCTACGCCCTGGCGCTGATCCTGCCGATCGTGACCACCTTTTTCCTGGCTTTCGGGGTGATGGAAGACTCGGGCTACCTGCCGCGCCTGGCTGCGCTGAGCAACCGCCTGTTCAAGGCCCTGGGGCTGAACGGCAAGGCGGTGCTGCCGATGGTGCTGGGCCTGGGCTGCGTGACGATGGCTACCCTGACCACCCGGGTGATGGAGAGCAAGCGCGAGCGCTTCCTGGTGACGCTGCTGCTGGCCCTGGCGGTGCCGTGCTCCGCCCAGTTGGGCGTGGTGATGGGCATGCTGGCGGGCATCTCGCTGACCGCCACGCTGATCTGGAGCGGGGTGGTGACCCTGGTGCTGCTGGCGGTGGGTTGGCTGGCGGCCCGGTTGGTGCCCGGCGAGCGCACCATGCTGCTGGTGGACCTGCCGCCGCTGCGCCTGCCGCAGCTTTCAAACGTGGTGATCAAGACCCTGGCGCGGCTGGAATGGTATGTCAAAGAAGTGGTGCCGCTGTTCCTGTTGGGCACGCTGCTGATGTTCGCACTGGATAAGACCGGCATCTTGACCTGGCTGATCCGCCTGGGCGAGCCGGTGGTGGTGGGCTGGCTGGGCCTGCCCAAGGAAGCCAGCGCGGCCTTCCTGATGGGCTTCCTGCGCCGCGATTTCGGCGCCACCGGGCTGTTCGTGATGCAGTCGCAGGGGCTGTTGAACTCGCAGCAGGTGGTGGTCTCGATGGTCACGATCACGCTGCTGATCCCGTGCATCGCCAGCGTGATGGTGATCGCCAAGGAGCGCGGCACGAAGACCGCCCTGGGCATGCTGGTGTTGATCACCCCGCTGGCAATCGTGGTGGGCGGGCTGTTGCATCGCCTGCTGCACCTGTTCGGCTGGACGCTGTAGCCATGGACGGCGAGCGAATGATCCAGACGGAAGCTGCGGCGCCGCACATGACCTGCAGCATGTGCGGGCACCGCTTTGACCCGGCCCAAAACGTGGCCTGCGGCGCCTGCCCGTTAAGCGGCGGCTGCCAGCTGGTGTGCTGCCCGGCCTGCGGCTTTGAGCAGGTTAACCCGGACCGCTCGGCGGTGGTGCGGTTTTTCAAAAACTTGAAGAAAAGAATGCAATGAGGCCAACCATGCTGTTCTCAAACATCTTGCCCGGAAAACCCAAATCCTCCAGCCCGGCCCAGGCCGCCGCCCCAGGCGCAGCCCTGAACCTGGCCGATGTAACCGGCGGACAGGAAGTGTACATCCAGGGCTTCACTGCCAGCATGCCCGGCGAGCGCCGGGCGCACCTGCAAGCGTACGGGCTGACCCCCGGGCAGCGTGTATGCGTGCTGCAGCGCCGCCCGGTGGTTGTGGTGCGGGTGGAACACACCGAACTGGCGCTGGAGCCGGACCTGGCGCGCCAGATCCAGGTCGAACGCCGCTGATACCAGCGCCGCTGATACCAGCGCCGCTGATCCGGGCGCGCCTGGAAAACGCAGGGGCTGTCCAAAAAGTAAACAGTTTTGGACAGCCCCTGCGCGTTTGCCGCTGGGCCGGGGGCTATGCCGGCGGGCGGGCGAAAAATGCCCGGTTGGCCAGCGCCTGGTCAATGAACTCCTTCCACCAGCCGTCGGGGGTCCAGATGCGCCGGGTGTCTTCAAAAGCGCGCTCCGGCTCCCAGCCCAGGCGCAGCACCCGGTACAGCGCTACGAAGGCCGAGACGCGCATGTTGGCGGCGCAGTGGACGAAGAGCTTGCTGCCCTGCAGGCGGTCCATCAGGTTGCAGAAAGCCAGCAGGTCGTCCAGGGTGGGGTTCTGCCACACCACCGGCAGGGGGTAATAGGCCATGCCCAGCGCCTGCACCGAGCCGCGCTCGTCTTCCAGCGCGTAATCGGCGTCGGGCATCGCCAGGTTGATCACCGCCTGGCAGCCTGCGGCGGCGATATCGGCCAGCTGTTCCTGGCGCGGCTGCCCGGCGGTCAGCAGGTGGTCGTTCAGCTCGAGGTAGTTGTAGATGTCCTGGATCATGGGTCCTCCGATTGTGACGGCAATTATACCGTCGAAGCCCGGCGCAGCCGGCTGAGCCCAGGCCGATACAGGGCGGCGCCAACGCGCAGCGGGCCTGTTATAATCGCGGCTCATGACAGAGAACACTGAACTTGAATATGTTATCGGCGATCTGCTGCGCCGGCGCGGCTGGCGGCTGGCGGTGGCCGAATCGTGCACCGGCGGTTTGATCGGCCACCGGCTGACGAATGTCGCCGGCGCATCGACCTATTACATGGGCAGCATCACCGCCTATGCCTACGAAGCCAAGGTGCGCCTGCTGGGTGTGCAGTGGAGCACGTTGGAGCAGCATGGGGCGGTCAGCCGCGCCACTGTGGTGGAGATGGCCGAGGGGGTGCGCGGGGCGCTGGCGGCCGACCTGGGCCTGTCGGTCAGCGGGATCGCCGGGCCGGGCGGCGGTACGCCCGAGAAGCCGGTCGGCACGACCTGGATCGGGCTGAGCGCTCCCGGGCACCAGGACGCCTGGGAGTACCGCTGGCAGGGAGACCGGCTGCAGGTCAAGCAGCAGTCGGCCGAAGCGGTGCTGCAGCGGGCGGTCGATTACCTGGAATTCATCCTGTCAAAGTAGCAAAAAGCTGATAAGATTGGTACAAGTTACTAAGCAGTTGTCTCTATCCCCGCTCATATACGAATCATAGCTATTTAAGGAGGACTCGATGGACTTTGGAAAGGCATTCACGTATGTATTTGATGACCCCGATTGGTTGAAGAAAATCGGCATTGCGGGGGCGATCGCCTTGGGGTCGATGCTGCTGTCAATCATCATCGTCGGTATCGCCGGCTTCATCGTGCTGGCGGGCTGGATGTTGGAGATCGTGCGGCGGGTGATCAACCGCGATCCGCGCCCGCTGCCCGAATGGGACGACTTCGGGGGATATTTCTCCAAAGGCATCAAGGCTTTCGTTGTCGGGCTGGTCTATAGCCTGCCGCTGATCCTGGTCAACGTCTGCATCCAGATCATCCCCCTGATCGTCGCCGGCGGCGGCGATCCCAGCAGTGACGCGGCCGGCGCGATGGCCGGCGGCATCGCTGCGCTCAGCATCTGCCTGGGCTGCTTCTCGTTTATCTACAGCCTGCTGATGGCGGCTGTGCTGCCGGCGGCGATGGGCCAGTTGGCTGTGACCGGCGAGATGGGCTCGGCCTTCCGCTTTGGCGAAATCATTGCCATGGTGCGCGGCAACCTCGGCGCCTACGTAATGGTGGTTCTGGGCACGCTCGTAGCGCAGATCGTGGCTTCGCTGGGTATCATCGCCTGTGGTATCGGGTTCGCCTTCACCACTGCATACGCTATGGCCGTCCAGGGTCATCTGTACGGGCAGGCCTACCTGGCCTCCAATCGCCCGGCAGCCCCGGCCCCGGTGCCCGGCTCCTGGCAGTAGACCGGTTGATTGAATAAAAGAAGGGCCGGGCGTTCGCACTGCGAGCGCCCGGCCCTTTTCGTTTTCATCGAGGTAGCCCTGCCTTGCGGTTAGCCCATGCGGGCGCGCTCCTCGGCCGCCACCGAAGGCTCCAGCTTCTTGAACAGCGGGGCGGGTTGGTTGAGCCGGGCCCCGGGGGCCAGCCGGCTGGGCTGCCACTGGCTGCCGCCGTCCAACGGGCGGTAGCGCAGCACGCGGTGCGTGCCCAGGTCGTCGCTGACCACTTCGGTGTACTGCTCGCCGAACAGCGGGGTGGTGTAGCCGAAGAAACCGTGCAGCTTCTGGCTGCTGAACGGGATGAACGGCGCAAACAGCAGCTTGAGCGAGTCGATCGCCTTCAGCGCGGTGTAGACCGTCTTGGCCGCGGCGGCCTTGTCGCTCTTGATCTCAAACCACGGGGCGGCCTTGTCCAGGTACTTGTTGACCTCGGCCGACAGGCGCAGCGCCTCGTTCAGCGCGGCGCGCAGCTTGACCTGCTCGAACAGCTGCCCGGCGGTGGCAAAGCCGCCCTCCACCGTTTCCAGGATCGCCAGGTCCTCCGGGCGCAGCTCGCCCGGGTCGGGCACCACGCCCTCCCAGTGCTTGTAGGCGAACGACAGCACCCGGTTGGCCAGGTTGCCCCAGGTGGCCACCAGTTCGTCGTTGTTGCGGCGCACGAAGTCGTCCCAGTCCCAATCGGTGTCCTTGGTCTCGGGCATATTGGCGGTCAGGTAGTAGCGCAGCGGGTCGGGGTCGTAGCGGGAGAGCGCGTCCAGGCCCCACACGGCCCAGTTGCGGCTGCCGGAGATCTTCAGCCCCTCCATGTTCATAAATTCATTGGCCGGCACGTCGTAGGGCAGCGTCAGGCGCTTGCCGGTGACGCCCTCGAACAGCTCGCCAAACGCCTCGCCCGCGCCGATCAACTGCGCCGGCCAGATCACTGCATGGAAGGGGATGTTGTCCTTGCCGATGAAGTGGTAGGTGCGGGCGTCGGTGTTGTACCACCAGTTGTGCCAGCCGTCGCGATCGCCAGACAGGCGTGTTAGCTCAATCGTGGCCGACAGGTAGCCGATCACCGCTTCAAACCACACGTACAGGCACTTGCCCTCCCAACCTTCCACCGGCACCGGGATGCCCCAGTCCAGGTCGCGGGTGATGGCGCGGCCATGCAGGCTGTCGGTCTGGATTCCCCCAAGCGACTGGCGCAGCACGTTGGGGCGGAAGTAGCCCTCCCGCTGGCGCAGGAACTCGACCACCGCCGGCTCCAGAGCGCCCAGGTCCAGGTAGAAATGCTCGGTCTCGCGCAGCTCAGGGGTCGACCCATCCATTTTGGAGCGCGGATCGATCAACTGGGTGGCGTCCAGCAGGCTGCCGCAGCCGTCGCACTGGTCGCCGCGGGCGTTGGGGTAGCCACAGATGTAGCACTTTCCTTCCACATAGCGGTCGGGCAGGAAGCGCCCCTGCGAGGGGGCGAACCACTGCTTCTGGCGTTCGGCGTACAGGTAGTTGTTCTTCTGCAGCGCCAGGAACATATCCTGCGAGACTTTGAAGTGGTTCTGGGTGTGCGTGCTGGTGAACAGATCGTAGGAAATGCCCAGCTTCTCGAACAGCTCGATGAAGCCCTCGTGGAACTTCTGGTAAACCTGCACTGGGGTAGTGTTCTCAGCGTCGGCGCGCACCGTCACCGGCGTGCCGTGCGCGTCGGAACCCGAGACCATCGCCACGTGGTTGCCGGCCAGGCGCTGGTAGCGGGCGAAGATATCCCCGGGCAGGTGCGAGCCGGTGATATTGCCGACATGGATCTGCGAGTTGGCGTACGGCCAGGCGATGGCCACAGTGACGTACTTAGACATAGTAACCTCCAAAAAATTTCCCCGGGCAGGGCGCCTGTCTCCAGGCCATAAAAACGGGCTGCCCAACCGGACAGCCCGCTGATCTGATCGTCTCGTTACAAACCGGGATTTGGTTCGTTCCCAGGCGGATAAGGTCTGCCCAATCTCAGGCGCGTAGATCCATAGCCATGCTGCACAGCATAGCCATGCTGCACATCATGGCCATTGAATACTGGATCAACGTGAAGAACGGAGCCTGGGACTGCATGCCGCGCATCCTTTCCTGTAGAACGTCTTCAAAGTTTATACGGGAGGCGCGGATTTGTCAAGGAATTCTTAAATGGCCGCGGCAGCCCCATGTTTCGTCGGGGCTG
>JBJSYW010000540.1:0-11203 GCA_046089985.1 Chloroflexota bacterium | reverse complement strand
GGCCATCCTGGCCGCCTTTGCCGCCCTGCAGGTGCTCAGCGCCATGCTGGTGGTCGGGCTGGTAGTGGATATGGATATATCCGGCACAGTCTTCCCAGACTTCGGCGCGCTGGAGATGTTCGTCACCCTGTACCTGGCTATGTTCGCCTCGATCACCTTCGGCCTGTTCATCTCCGCCATCGTGCCGAACACCGACGTGGTGCTGTACGCCATCCTGGTGCAGTTGTTTGTGCAAATCATCCTGGGCGGCACGCTGTTCCCGATCGACAGCAAAGTCGCCTCGTCGGCCACGGTAGCCTACTGGACCACCGACGCCCTGGGGGCGACAGTGGACATGCGCCGCCTGAACGATATGAGCCTGGCCTGTTCCGGCCAGGAGATGTTCGACGAGAACACCGGGGCCAAGGTCAACAAGCCGTACTGCTCGCCCGCCGATACCGATCTGAGCCTGTCGTACGAGCACACGCCGGAGTTCGTCATCTCGCGCTGGTGGGGCCTGATCGTCCACACCCTGCTCTGGTTCACATTGACGGTGATTGTGCAGGCGAGAAAGAAGGGAGAGTGACCGCCTACTGCCAGCTGTGCGGCGGGAAGATCGCCGGCCGCGGCCAGTTCTTCCGCAGCCCAGGCTGGCCGGCCGGCATCACGCTGCGCGTGTGCCCCGCCTGCGCCGCCGAACGGCCGCGCTGCCGCGAGTGCGGCATCCCGCTGGCGGGCAGCGCCGGCCTCGGGGAGGCGCTGTGCGTCAGCTGCAGCCAGGCTCAGCGCCGCTGCCTGGCTTGCGGCAGCCCGGTGCAGGGAAAATTCTACGAGTATGACGGGCTTGGCCCGTACTGCCCGGCCTGCAGCGAAAGCGGCGTCACCTGCGACAGCTGCTTTGCCCCGCTCAGCCGGGAGCATTGGCAGCTGTCGGACGGCCGGCGGGTGTGCGCCCACTGCCATGCCAGTGCGGTCTATACCCAGCCTGAAGCCGGCCGCCTGTACGAAGAGCTGCGCGGCCGGGCGGCAGCCCACCTGGGGCTGGCGCTGAATATCCCCACCGGCCTGGCGCTGGTGGATCGGGAAGGCATCCGCCAGGTGATCCAGCGCCAGGCGCAGCGGCCCGCCGAGCGTCGCGCGGCGCCTGGCGCCTTCCCCGCCCAGCCGGACCCTGAGCGTACACTGGGCCTGTACGCCCGGCGCGGTATGCGCCGCGGCATCTACGTCCAGGCCGGGCTGCCGCGCCTGCTCTTCCTGCAGGTCGCCGCCCACGAGTTTGCCCATGCCTGGCAGGGCGAGAACTGCCCGCTGCTGACCGACGCCCTGGTTCACGAAGGCTTTGCCGAATGGGTCAGCTATCGCGTCCTCGAAACCTACGACGGGGGCGCAGCCCAGGCGCGCATGCTGAAACGCAGCGACCTGTACGGCGACGCCCTGCGCTGGGCGCTCGAACTGGAGCAGCGCGCCGGGGCCCCGGCCCTGATCGAACTGTGCCGGAGGAACGGGCTGTGATCCGTCTTCAGCCCGCCCACGGCTGGAAAGGGCTGCGCTGATGCTGCAGCTTGCCTGCACGCCGTCCGCTCAGCTGCTGCCGGCCGGGGGCAGCCCGCGCCTGCTCTACCTGCTGCTGGAAGTGCAGGGCGGGCATGGAGCGCAGACCCTGCCGGCCCAGTTGAGCTTTGTGATCGACGTCAGCGATTCGATGCGCATCCGCCTGGTCACCCAGCAGCAGTTCGCCGAACTGCTGCGCAGCGGGCAGGCTCAGGAAGTGCTCACCGATGGTGTGCCGGCCTACCAGGTATCGGCCGCAGCAGCCCAGCTGTTGGGCAGCCTGCCGCGCCGCATTGATTACGCCCGCCAGGCGCTGGAAGCGGCGGTCGATTATCTACGTCCGCAAGACAGCTTCTCGCTGGTGGCCTTCGCCGGGCGCGCCCAGCGCATGCTGCCCGCCACCCCCGGCGGGCAGCGCCGCCGGCTGCTGGAGGCCGCCCTGGAGCTGGAGCACCTGCAGCTCGGCGACGGCACGCAGCTGGCCCAGGGACTGTCGTTGGCCGGTCAGGAGCTGGCCTCCACCCCATCCAACGGCTCGGCCGGCGCGCTGCGTCGCGTGCTGCTGCTCACCGACGGGCACACCCAAAACGTAGCCGAGTGCTATGCCTGGGCCCAGCAGGCCCGCCGGGCCGGCGTGCGCCTGACCACGATGGGCATTGGCAGCGAATTTAACGAAGACCTGCTGATCCCGCTGGCCGATCAGACCGGCGGCAGCGCTTACTATATTGAGACCCCCGAGCGCATCCCGCATGCCTTTCGCGAAGAGTTGGGCAGCCTGCTGGGGGTGGCCTACGGCAGCCTGGAGGCCAAGCTGCAGCTGCCCCAGGGGGTGGCCCTGCGCAACGTCTACCGCGTCGAGCCGGAGCTGGGCCGCTTTGATCCCGGCCCCGACCTGGGCGGCAGCTATGCCCTGCTGCTGGGCGATTACACCCCCGGCGCGCCGCTGGCACTGCTGGTCGAACTGGTGCTGCCGCCGCTCCAGCCGGGCGCCTACCGGCTGGCCCAGGCCCTGCTCGCCTGGGACGACCCGGACGAACCGCTCAACCGGCGGAACCATCGCCAGGAGCTGATCGTCAAGGTAGTGGAACAGCCCACCGTACCGCTGGATGAGCGCGTGATGGGCATCGTTGAGCGCGTCGGGGCCTATAAAATGGGCACCGCCGCGCTGGAAGCCGCCCACGCCGCCGGCCCCGAGCAGAAAGAGGCCGTCACCCTGCGCCTGCGCCAGGCCGCCACCCGCCTGCTCGACCTGGGCCAGGACGGGCTGGCCGGGGGCATGTTCCAGCAAGCCGATACTTTGGAAAAATACGGCGCGCTGGACCCTGAAGCTGAGAAAAAACTGCGCTACCAGACCCGTCGCCTGGGACGCGCGCATGAGGAGTAGTGGATGTCGGAGTTATTGAACCTGGACCTGGCCGCCAACCGCCAGGTCGTGCCGGTCATTGATCAACCCCAGCTGATCTACCTGCTGATCCAGCTGACCCCCGGGCAGGCGATCGCCGCCCGCCGGCTGCCGCTGAATTTCACCCTGCTGCTGGACCACAGCGGGTCGATGGCCGGCGATAAGCTGCGCACGATGAAGGAAGCCGTCAAGAACATCATCGACCAGCTCGAGCCGCAGGACGTGCTCTCGATTGTCACGTTCGAATCGCGCACCCGGGTGCTGACCGCCGCTCAGCCGGTGGCCGCCCGGGACGAAATCAAACGCCAGGTAGATCAGATCCGCGAGGCGGGCGGCACCAACATGGCCAACGGCCTGCGTGAGGCGCTCACCCAGGCGCGCGCCTTCCACGGCGAAGGGCGCGTCAGCCGCATCGTGCTGCTCACCGACGGCGAGGCCACCGACAAGGAAGACGATTCGCGCCGCCTGGCCGACCAGGCCGGTGCGCTGGGCATCCCGATCACCGGGCTGGGGTTTGGCCGCGACTGGAACGAAGATTTCCTGATCGACCTGGCCGACCGCAGCGTGCTGGCCGACCCCGGCTCACACAGCGGGCTTGCCGACTATATCCCGCTGCCCAAGGATGCCGTGCGCATCTTCCAGGATGTTTACCAATCCATGCAGGTCGTGGCCGAGCAGGTCTCGCTGACCCTGCGCATGGTACAGGGGCTGGAGGTGCGCCGGGTGTGGCAGGCCGCCCCGCTGATCCGCGACCTGGGCCGCGGCGTGATCCAGGGCCGGGCGATCGTCGTCCCGGCTGGCCAGCTGGAGCTGTCTGGGGCCGCCTACCTGGCCGAGATTCTGCTGCCGCCCCGCCCGGAGGGCCCGGTGCGCATCGCCCAGGCGGAGGTGACCTTCGCTCACCCGGAGTTGGGCCAACAGCGCGCCTCGGCCGACCTGATCGTCCATTACGCTCCCGAGCCGGTCAGCGCGCCGCTGGACCAGCATGTGATGAACATCATTGAAAAGGTGCAGGCTTTCCGCCTGCAGACCCAGGCCCTGCAGGAGGCGCAGCAGGGCAACATCGACGGCGCCACACGCAAGCTGCGCCAGGCGGTGACGATCCTGCTCAACCAGGGCGAGCCTGAACTGGCGATCACGATGCAGCACGAAGCCGACCGCCTGGAGCAGTCCGGCGAGCTGTCGGGAGAAGGAAAGAAGACCATCCTGCTAACCAGTCGTAAAACCGTACGATTATCGGAGTAAAATCAACCTACCGGCGACGCATGCTCGCCGGCGGTCTCGTTCGCGATCAGGAGGTGCTTATGTCGGCAGCCACGTGCCCTAATTGTGGTCAGCCGCTGCGCGCTGGCGCTCGTTTCTGTGGCAGCTGCGGGCATACGCTTCCGGCGGCTGCACGCCCGGCTGCGCCGCCGCCGCCATCCGAGATCAACTGCCCGCGCTGCGGCCGGGCACTGCGCCAGGGGGCGCGTTTCTGCAGCAGCTGCGGCGAGGTGATCGAGCCGGCAGCCGGGACGGCCGCGCCGGGCCCCGGCACAGCCGTGCCGGCAGCCGGTGACCTGCCGGACGCGCAGCAGCCAACGCTGCGCTGGGGCCGCGAGACCCCGCCCGGCGCCACCGGCCCTGCCGCGCCGCATGCTCCCGAGACGGCAGCCGCACCAGGCCCAGCAACCGTGCCCGGCGCCAACCATGCCACTCCCGCCGCGCCGCCCAGCTCAGGCCCCAGCGCATCCGAAGCCACCCGCCGCACTGCCACAGGCGCGCCGGTGAGCAGCCACCCGTTAGGTGCGGCAGCGCCGCCCGCCGCGGCGGCGCCTGCCCCCGGCAAGCGCCCGCGCAGCCGCTCGCCGCTGCTGCCGGCCCTGCTCGTTGTTGGGCTGGTGGGCTGCGCCGTGCTGGGCGGCGGCGGATACTACCTGGGCCGCTCGCTGGGTTGGGTGGGCAGCGCTCCGCTGGCCGGCATGGACGGTTCGCAGCCCGCCCCCTCGCAGGTTGTGGCCGTGGCGCCGGCTGCCAGCCTGGCTGTGGAACCGCCAGGCAGCGCCGCACCGGCCGCCTCGCCCAGCGCTCCGACCATCCCAGCGGTGGCAGCCGCCACGGCAACGGCCGGCGTCCCGGTCGCTACGGCCTTGCCCGCCGCCACCGCCGCGTCGGCTGCGCCGACCGGCGCACTCGTAAGCGCAGCCCCACCCGAGGTATCCACCCCCGCGCCGGCCGAGTCCGCCACTGCCGCCGCCCCGCCTGCCACCACTGCGCCGGCCGCGGCGCTCACCACCGGCGCGCCCCCTACCGGCGCGTCCCCCGCTCCCAGCCGCGACGCGCCGGCGGTGCTTGTATTCGACGAGCGCTTTGACGGCGACCTGCGCGAGATCTGGCGCGCCTGGGGCGAGCCGCGCCCCACCATCGACCGCGGCCCGGGCGACGCCTGGCTGTACCTGAAAGACCCTCAGCCGGGCAGCGCCGGCGTCACCAGCCGCGACGCTTACCCGATCTACAACCTGCCCGGCGCAGTCTTCGAGTTCCAGGCCGCCCTGGACCCCAAGTTTACCAGCGGCATGGTGATCTTTGACTGGGACCCGGACGGCGCCACCCGCGGGCCTGACAGCCGCGACCCCGGGCTGATCCACCTCGAGATCCGCCAGAAAGCCGTGCGTCTGCGCGCCCCGCTCACCGGCGAGAACTGCACCCAGGAAATCCTGGGCACGCAGATGCATACCTTTGCGCTGCACATGCTGGACAGCCAGGGAGTGGCGCTCTACATCGATAACCAACCTGAGCCGCTGTGCCGGATCGAGTTCATGGGCCTGGCCCCTGTACCCGGCTCAATCTCGTTTACCGGGCTGGGCTGGGTGACCAGTGTGATGGTCAACCAACCGCCGCCGACCAAGCCTTAAGGAGGCCTGCCATGCCGCTGCAACCAGGCCAGGTGCTGAACCAACGCTACCGCATCGTCCGTCTGCTCGGTCAGGGCGGCTTCGGGGCCGTCTACCGCGCCTGGGATATCAACCTCAACCGCCCGTGCGCCGTTAAGGAGAACCTGGATACGTCTGCTGAAGCGCAGCGCCAGTTCACCCGCGAAGCCACCATCCTGGCCAACCTGTCGCATCCCAACCTGCCGCGCGTCACCGACCACTTCATCCTGGCCGACCAGGGCCAGTACCTGGTGATGGACTACGTCGAAGGCGACGACCTGGCCACGATCGTCAAGCGCCAGGGCCAGGCGGCCCTTTCCACCGCGCTCGACTGGATCATGCAGGTGGCCGACGCCCTGGTTTACCTGCACTCCCGCCAGCCGCCGGTGGTGCACCGCGACGTCAAGCCGGCGAACATCCGCATCACACCCGAAGGCAGCGCCATGCTGGTGGATTTTGGGCTGGTCAAGGTCTTCAGCCCCAGCATGCGCACCACCCTGGGGGCCCGCGCCGTCACCCCGGGCTACGCCCCGCCCGAGCAGTACGGGCAGGGCAACACCGACGGCCGCTCCGACCTGTATGCCCTGGGCGCCACGCTCTACAACCTGCTCAGCGCGCGTGAGCCGATGGAAAGCGTGCAGCGCATGGCCGGCGGGCAGTTGACCCCGCTGCGCTCGTTGAACCCGCAGGTGCCGGCCGGCGTGGAAGCCGCCATCGAACAGGCCATGCGCCTGGAGCCGGGAGCGCGCTACGCCAGCGTGGCCGAGTTCAGGGCCGCCCTGGCCGGCCTGGCCGCCCGCCCGCCCGCCGGGGCAGGGCCGGCGCTGGTCCAACCGGGCAGCGCCCCACCGCTCACGCCGGCCAACCGGGCGCCGGCAGCCGAGCCACGCCCTGTCCCGGGGTATTCGCCGCCGCCGGCCCATGCTCCTGCAGCGCCTCCGGCGCAGCGTGCGCCGATTCAAGCCACCCAGGTGCTGCCGCACAGCCCCTATCCGGCCCAGGAGCGCAGCCACCGCTCCGCTCCGCCGCCCAAAGCCGCCGCCCGCCGCCCCTGGCTCACCTGGCTGACCGGCGGGCTGCTGCTGCTGGTATGCGTGGTAGGCGGCGGGCTGGCGGCTGCCCTGGTCGCCAGCAGCCGGCAGGCAGCCGCCCAACTCACCAGCGACGCCCAAGCCCAGCTGACCGCCGCCTCACGCCAGCGCACCACCTCCACCGCCCAGGCCCAGGCATCGGCCACCGCGGCGGTCTATGCCCGCGCAACCGAGCAGGCCCAAAGCACCCGCCAGGCGCTGGACAGCTTTGTGGCTCAGTTAGAGCAGATTAAAATCCTCGTCTATGGTCCCGCTTCCGGTAACCTGACACACAATGCCGAAAACGGCCTGATTGAAGCCGCCGACGCCGGGGTCAACCTGAAGAATTTCATCGTCCAGGCGCGCTTCTTCAACCCCTACGACACCTCGCTGGCCGACTGGGATTATGGCTTTGTGCTGCGCCACCAGAAGGAGAACGTTCAATATCGCTTCATCGTCCGCTCCGATAACACCTGGACGCTGATCAACAACACCGGCAGCCCCAACGGCGCCATCCTCGCCGAGGGCCGCCTTGACAACCTCGATACCAACCCCAAAGGCTCGAACCTGCTGCGCCTGGTCTTCCAGGATGGGCGCGGCATCTTCTTCCTGAACGATCGCCTGGTCGCCGAGCTGGACCTGTCCCGCCGGCTCAACCCCGGCAACATCCTGGCCACCACCGGTTTCTTTGAAGGCGATGAGATCACCAAGTACGCCACCGGTTATGCCGATTTTATGATCTGGAGCATCCCCTGACGGAGGGCGCAGCATGGGCCTGCCAACCGGGCACATTCTGAATGGACGATACCGCATCGACTCGCAGATCGGCCAGGGCAGCCTGGGAGCGGTCTATGCCGCCTGGGATACCAACCTGAATATGCCGGTGGCGGTCAAAGAGCAGGGCATCGCTTCGCCCGAGGCGGTGCGCCGCTTCACGCGCCAGGCGCGCGCCCTGGCTGGACTGCGCCACCTCGGGCTGCCCTATGTGATCGACCACTTCAGTTTGCCCGAGCAGGGCCAGTACCTGGTGACCGAGTTCGTCAACGGACAGAACCTGCAAAGCCTGGCAGTGCAGCAAGCCGGCGGCCTGTCCGAGCACAGCGTGCTGCCCTGGTTCATCGAAGTATGCGATGCGCTCAGCTACCTGCACCAGCAGGACCCGCCGGTGCTGCATCGCGACGTCAAACCGGCCAACATCCGCATTACCCCGCAGGGCCACGCCGTGCTGGTGGATTACGGCATCGGTCCAACGGCTGCCCCCGCCGATCCACCGGCAGCTGATCTACCGTCAGCGGACCCGGCACAGCAGCCTGCAGCTGCGCTGCCCCCGGCCCCCGGCCCCCGGCCTTCATCCAACCCCTTCAGCGCTCCGGAGGCCGGGCAGCCCTCCGCCGACGGGCGCGCCGACCTGTACGCGCTGGCTGCCAGCCTGTACGCCGTGCTGTGCGCCTGCCCACCGCTGTCTGCCGCTGCTCGCCAATCCGGCGGCGAACTGACCCCGCCGCGCCGCCTGAACCCAGGCGTCTCCACCACCTGCGAGGCGGCCATCCAGCAGGCGCTGCAGCTCGACCCGCAGCGCCGCTTCCAAAGCCTGGCGGCATTCAAAGAAGCCCTGCGCTCAGCCCAGCGCGCCGCTCTCCCGCCCGCCCAGGTCGACACACTGGTGATGCCGCCGGCTGCAGCTTCAGCCGCAGCCACCCTGCACTCCCCACCCACCTTCCCAGCCACGCAGAAAGCCCCTGAACCGGTTCTCGCCGCCGCGCCGTATGCCGCCGCCCACGGCCCCGTGTACAGCGCCTCTGCCCCCACCGCCTACGTAGCCGGGCCGTTTGTGGACGCAGGCGGCTTCCCCCCGGGCGCGCCGCCCCCCGACCGTTACATCCCACTGCCCGCCGAACCGGGATCTTCCCGCCGGGCCGGGCTGCCGCTGGCCCTGCTGATTCCCGCCGGCCTGCTGGCCTGCCTGGTGCTGGTTGGGGCGATCGGGTTGGGGGCCTGGCTGGTGCTCTCTGCCGGGCGTGCGGCTTCCACCGCCGGCCCGGCCCTGAACGCCGCCGCCACCCTGACCGCCGAAGCGCCATCCCCGGCGGCGGGCTCGCCCACCGCCGTCTCACCTACGGCTTCTCACACGCCCGCTCCCACCGCCGCCCCTTCCGCCACCCTCACCGCCACCTGGACCGCCGCCCCGGCCTCGCCGACCTTCACGCTGCCGCCCAGCCTGACACCCTCTTACACCCCAACCCCGGTCCAATCCAACTGGCAGCCCTGCCCAGGCACATATTTCTCCCGCCTGCACGTCGGCGATACCGCTTCCGTCAGCCAGGACCCACCGCTGCCCAACCGCATGCGCGCCCAGCCCAACACCGCCAGCACCATCCTGGGCTTTATCCAGCCCGGCGAGCAGGTCAGCGTCATTGGCGGGCCGGTCTGCTCCAACGAATGGATCTGGTGGCAGGTCAAATCGCTGCACAGCGGGTTGAGCGGCTGGACCGCCGAGGGCGACTCGGGCGGCTACTGGCTGGTGCCCGAGAATTAACCGCGCTCACCCGCGCCTGAGTCTGGAGGACCCGTCATGACCACACCTGCATCCCCCTCACCCACCCCCAACCCGGGCGAGCCAACCGGCCCTTCCTGGCGCGAGCGGTTGGAACACCAGCCGGCGCAGCTGGCCCTCGGGCTTGGCTCACTGCTGCTGCTGGCCCTGGCGCTGGCTGCCGGTTGGTACGTGTTAGGCCGGATGTCGCCCCCGGCCCGGCCTGCCATCACCCCACCCGCCTCGCTGGCCGAACTGATCGACGAGTACCCGCAGATGGCCGGGGTGCTCTCCGACCCCAAGCTCGACTCGGTCTACAAGGATTTCCTGCAGGCATACCAGGAAGGCGGGGTGGACGCCGCCTATCGACTGGCCGGCACGCGCGGCCTGCTGAACGCCAACGGCGATATCCGCCTGACGCTGGAGTTGGATACCACCGATACCGCCATGCTCAAAAACGACCTGGAGAGCTTCGGCGTGCAGGTCACCGCTGAGCATGGCAGCGAGATCGACATCGCCATCCCGCGCGCCCTGATTGATCAACTGGCGGATTCAGAAGACCCCTCGGCGCTGTTTGAGCAGCTGTCCAGCCTGCAGCGCATCAAGCGCATCCGCTTGCCATCGCCAAGCATCCAGGATGATGAAGGCATCGGCACCGAGTCGGTGCCGGTAATCGGAGCCAACGCCTGGCAGCAGGCCGGGATCACCGGCAGGGGCATCCGGGTGGGCGTGTTGGACCGCGGCTTTGACGCCTATACCCGCCTGCTGGGCAGCGACCTGCCGCAGCAGGTGACCGCCCGCTCGTTCATCTCCGGCGTCGATATCGACCAGACCGGCTCGGTGCACGGCGCGGCCGTAGCCGAGATTATTCACGATATCGCCCCCGACGCCGAGCTGTACTTCGCCGCCTATGACACCGACGTCGAATTCCGCCTGGCGGTCGATTGGCTGCTCTCACAGAAGGTGCGCGTGATCTCGCACTCGGCCGGCTCAATGTACGGCCCAATGAACGGCACAAGCCCAGATGCGCTGATGGTGGATCAGATCGTGGCCGACGGCGTGCTGTGGGTCAACTCGGCCGGCAACACGGGCTATACGCACTACCGCGGCGTCTTCACCGACCAGGACGGCGACGGCTTCCACGAGTTCGCCCCCAACGACCCGCTGATGGACTTCATCGCCAACGGGCCGTCGGTCTTCGTGCTCAACTGGGACGATTGGGGACGCGGGCTGGAGGATTTTGACCTGTATATCCTGGATGCCGCAGGCACAGAGCTGGCCAGCTCGACCAACATTCAGGATGGCCCGGAGGACGATTCGGCCGAAATCATCTTCTACAACTTCGACGATTCCAAGGTCTACTACCTGGCCTTTTACGCCAAGCGCTCCACCCGCCCGGTAGTGTTCGACTTCTATATGCGCGAAGGGCGGATCGAGTATTACACCGCTGAAGGCAGCATCACCACCCCCGGCGACGCCCGCCGCAGCCTGACCGTCGGCGCGACCAACTGGTCGGATGATGTGCTGGAGGACTACAGCGCCCAGGGCCCCACCCGCGATGGCCGGCTGAAGCCCGACCTGGTAGCGCCCGCCGGGGTGAGCAGCGCCGCGTATGGCAAAACCTGGCAGGGCACCAGCGCCTCCACCCCGCACGTCTCCGGGGTCGCCGCGCTGGTGAGGCAGGCCTTCCCAAACTATTCGCCCGACCAGGTCAGCGAATTTCTAGAAGCGCGCGCCCGGGACCTGGGACCGGGCG
>JBJSYW010000539.1:0-4990 GCA_046089985.1 Chloroflexota bacterium | reverse complement strand
AACCCGCTGCAGCTGACCGGGTTGGCCGGCCTGGCCCAGGCCGGGCTGCGTTTTGTTAACCGCCAGCCGGGGTCGGGGACACGGGTGTGGTTGGACGCCATGTTGGCCCGCGGCGGGCCGGTGCGCCAGGCGATTGGCGGGTATGGGTATGAAGTAGCCACGCATTCGGAAGTGGCCCGGGCGGTGGCCGAGGGGCGGGCAGACGCCGGGCTGGGGCTGGAGAGCGCGGCGCTGGTGTATGGGCTGGATTTCGTCTTCCTGGTGCGCGAGCGCTATGACCTGGTGGTCCCGGAAGAGGGTATGGAAGCGCCCGCGCTGGCGCGGCTGACCCGCTGGCTGGGCACAGAGCCGGCGCGCAGGCTGATCCAGGAGCAGGGCGGTTACGAGGTCGAGCAGACCGGGCAGGTTGAATGGGTGGCGTAGCGGGCTAGGGCTGGACCAGCGGCAGGCGCACGATAAACCTGGAGCCGACCCCGGGGGTGCTCTCGGCGATAATCTCGCCCCGGTGGCGCTCGATGATCTTCTGGCAGATCGCCAGGCCCACCCCGGTGCCTTTGTACTCGGATGCGCCGGGCATGCGGAAGAAGGGCTGGAACAGCACCTTGCCCACGCCGGCGTCAAAACCGATCCCCTGGTCTTCCACCACCAGTTCAACCGTCGCGTGGTCTGGCTGCGAGGCGCTGATCGTCACCTCGGGCGGGACGCCGGGGCGGTGATACTTCAGGGCGTTGGTGCACAGGTTTTGCAGCAGTTGGTACATTTGCAGCGGGTCGGCCTGCACCACCGGCAGCGGCTCGATGCGCACCCGGCCGCAGGTCTTCTGGAGCAAGGTCTCCAGGTCTTCCACCACTTCGCAGGCGGTCAGGTACAGGTCCACCTGATCGAAGGGCAGGCCGCGGGTGGTGGCGCGCGAGTAGTCCAACAGACCGGAGAGCATGGTCTCCATGCGTTGGGTGGCGTCCTGCAAGCGGTCCAGTTGGATCAGCCCGGCGCCGTGCAACTGCCCGCCGGCGCGCAACTGTTCCGTGTAGGTCTGAACGTGGCGCAGCGGCTCGTGCAGGTCATGCGAGGCGATGAAGGCGAAATCTTCCAGGGCCTGGTTGCTCTGAGCCAGTTGGTCGGTGAAAGCCAGCATAGCCGCTTCGGCCTCTTTGCGGCGGGTGATATCCACCGTGATCACCATCACGCGCCAGTCGTCATACTCCAACGGCACGGCGCTGACCGAGATCCAGATCTTGCCGCCGTCTGGCTTAACGACCCCAATCTCGACATCCCGCACCACTTGGTGATCGCGGAAGACCCGGGCGCTGGGGAACTCATCCGGGAGCATTGGCGAACCGTCCGGGCGCAGGTAGGTGCGGCTGCGGTATGCGCCGCTTTTCAGGTCCTCCTGGCTAATCTGCAGGATATCCAGCAGGGCCTGGTTTTCTTGCACCACCTGCCATTGGTCGTCGAGGATCGAAATACCCACCGGCAGCAGGTCGAACATCAGGCGCAGGCGCTCCTGGCTGGCGCGCAGCAGCCGCTCGTTTTCTTTCTGTTCGATGGAATAGCGGATAAAGCGTTCGAGCAGCAGCGGGTTGGCTTCGGTCTTGGTAATATACAGCCTGGCGCCGGCCTGCATCGCCTCCATGTCGACTTCGAAGCTGCCTTGAGCGGTGTACAGGATCAGTGGTGTGCGGCAGCTTTCATCATTCAGTTCGCGGATCAGTTGGATGCCGGTGCGAGCGCCCAGGTCGTAGTCGATGAGGGCTGCGTCATAGCGTTTATTCTGCAGTTGTTGGCGCCCGGCGTCAAACGAGGCGGCCCAATCCAGGCGCACGACGCGCCCGCTGGCCCGGTGGAGCATGTCCCGCGTCAGCAGGTAATCTTCTTCGTCGTCGTCCACCAGCAGGATACACCATTCGGGCGAATCAGCGCTTCGCATCGGCCGCCTCGATCGTCTGAAATTGTGGTTGAATTATGCTCTGAGTATCCCACAAAAGTTCTGATTTGTAAGTAGGAATAATCCTACAGAATTTGGCTGGGGAGGAGTCTGTCAGAAATTACTTACAGGCGCGGCCAATAACCAACGCACGGGCCGTACGGCCCGGGCGTTGGTCTGAAGATGGGACGGGCGCGGCGCGGCTTACTCGTCGAAGCTGACCACCACGGTCATACCCCAGCGCAGGCGCGGGTCGGGGTTGCTGAGCAGCAGGCGCACGGTGTAGGTGATATCGCCGCGCTTCTCTTCAAAGACGTTGGAGATCTTCTCCACCGTACCCTGCATCTCGACCCCGGGCAGGGCGTCGGCGGTGACCAGGGCGGTCTGGCCTACGATCACGTCGACCACCTCGATCTCGGTCAGGTCGTCGGTTTCGATGTACACCTTGGACAGATCGGCGATACGCATCACCGGCGCTCCGGGGGAGACGGACTGCCCGGCGACCAGGTCCAGCGAGACGATCGTGCCGTCGATGGTGGCTTCCATCTCGATGTTGTCCAGGGCGGCCTTGGCGGCCTCCAGGTTGGTCTGGGCGGCCTTGACGCGTGCGTCGGCCGATTCGACCAGGTCGGGGTCGGGGCCGGCCATCAGGGTATCGTAATCCTTCATCGACTGGTCCAGGCGGGTGGTGGCGTTGCTGACGCTGGTCTGCAGCTGCAGCCAGCGTACGGAGGTGTTGTAATCGGCCTGGGCGTTATCGAGATCCTCTTTCAGATCTTCGCGGGTGTCGTTGGTGGACGGGTAGTACTTGTACGGCTCGAACTTCGTGCGGGCGGCGTCGAGCAGTTCTTTCATTTTGTCGATCGCTTCCAGCGGGGTCATGCCGAGCATATTCTGCGGCACGGTAAAGTTGTCGAACTGGTACTGGGCGTCCTTGAGGGCCTTATTGGCAGCGGCAATCGCGTCGGCGGCGGTAGCCTGCGACAGGGCCTGGTTGTCGTCCAGTTCGTTGCGGGCCTGCTGAGCAGCCAGCACTTCCGTCTCGGCCCCGGCGATGGCGGCTTCGAGCTGCTCTTTGTTGCTCAGGCGGGCCACAATATCGCCCTTCTTTACCACATCGCCTTCCTTGACCAATACTTCGTCCACCTGTCCGGAGGACAGGAACGAAAGGGTCACTTCCTCGGCCGGCACCACGCGCCCTTCGGCGACAATGTTGGTATTAGAAACCACGGTGGGCAGCGGCGTGGGGGTTCCGGCCGGGGTGCTTGAGACGGCGCTGCAAGCGGATAGGGCCAGGCTGACCAGGATCAGCGCGGTAATAATAGGGATGGGTTTCAAGCTCATTTCTTCCTCTCCTCGGTGACTGAGTGTTTTGGTTTTATTGGTATGCCAGGCTCTCACGGACGCTAATCTGTGTGGCTCCCCGCGCGGGTAAGATGCTGGCGATCACCGACAGCACGGTAATGATTATAAGCCACATCACCGGTCCGAGGGGGGTAAAATTATAAGAAATGTCTAAGCCGAAGGCGCTGCTCAACGCCTGGACCATCACCTGGCTGGCGGGGATGGCGATCGGCAGGGCCAGCAGCCAGCTCAACCAGCCCAGGATCAGCCCTTCACCGATAAACATTCGGAAGATCGCCCACGATGAAGCGCCGATGGCGCGCATCACGCCGATCTCGCGACGGCGCTCGAGCACGCTCAACGCCAGTGCGCCGCTCAAGGCGATTGCCCCGACCGCCCCGATCACCACCGCCATCACCCCCAGCAGCACGATCAGGAAGTTGAACTGGTTGATCAATGTGTTAGCGGTGCTGGTGGTGCTCTCGCTCATGCCGAAGATGCCGCGCGTCGCCGCCACCTGGATGCCGTTGTCTTCATAATAGCGGCGCAGGTTTTTGGCGAAGGCGGTTTCAAACTCTTCGCCGGTCTGGTCGGTCTGGATCCACACCGCGCCGGTGCGGCCCACCTCGCCCACATCACGCAGCAGCTGGTCGCGCGGCACCAGCATCGAGGTGGTCAGGATCGGGTCAAAGATCAGGCCCACCACCTGCCAGTCGCGCTCGTTCTTTTCCTCATATTTGACCGTGATCCAATCGCCGACCTTGACGCCCAGGTCTTCGGCCAATTTTTTGTTGATCACCGCGGCATACTGGTCGTCGGGGGTCAGCCAGCGGCCTTCGCGCAGCTGGTAGCCGTAGACCTGGGTGGGCAGCGGGATGCCCATCAGCATCACCGATTCATCGTCATCGGTGGATTTCTCGCCCTGTTTGCGCCCGGTACTGTTCGACAGGCCCCAGCTTTCAATGGCCTTAACCCCCGGATATTCCAGGGTCAGCTTATCGATGTAGTCGATGCGTTCGCCGCGCTCGAAGACCATAGTCACGTTGGCGCCCAGGATCGAGAAGATCACGTCCTTGACGGTGAAGATCACCGAATCGCGCACCCCGACCACCATCATAAACACCAGGCCCGACAGCACCAGGGCCACCTGCAGCAGCAGCACGCGCACCTTGTGGCGGAAGGTGTTGCTGATGGTGACGATCGCCAGGCGCGAGAGGAAGCGCATGCGCGCCACCAGGCGGTCCAGCAGACCGGCTTTCGTGCTCAGGCCGTAGGTGCTGATGGCCTCGCGCACGGTGGTGCGGGCCGCCATCGTGATCGGCACCAGGGATGAGATCAGCGGGGCCAGCAGGGCAATGGCGGCTGAGGCCAGCACCGCCTGGCTGTCGACATCGAAACCGCCCGGGTTGGCCCCAAAGCTGTTGATTAGCCAGGCTGCCAGCCCCCAGGCGCCCAGGATGCCGAGCGGCATGGCGATCATCAGCGCCAGCAGGCCGTAGGTGAACACCAGGCGGAAGAAGAAGCCCACGATATGCCCGGTGCGGGCGCCGATGGCTTTCATCACCCCGATCTGGTCTACCTGGGCCAGGATGATCGAGTTGATTGTGTTATACACCAGCAGCAGGCCCAGGATCAGGGCCAGCACACCCAGCACGCCCATCAGGAAGAAGATCCCATCCATCGAGTCCTGGAAGAAGTGTTTATCGGGGTCGGTGATCATGC
>JBJSYW010000538.1:0-5446 GCA_046089985.1 Chloroflexota bacterium | reverse complement strand
GGTGGAAGCGGCGCGCCAGGCAGAGCTGCCGCTGCCGGCGGCGGCGGTGCTGTTCCTGCAGCAGGGCCTGCCCTGGGAAGCCGCCGGACTGCTGGCCGACTGGCAGCCCTACCTGGATGACCCGGCCTGGGGCATCCAGGCGACGGAGCAGGCCGAGTTCTACCATGCATTCTGGGATGCCGGGGTGGTCGAGGGCCGGCGGTTGGGCATCCCGGCGCTGCGCTCGGCCCAATTCCTTTATTACAACCGCACCTGGGCAGGCGAACTGGGCTTCAAGACCCCGCCCGCCGACCCGCAAGGCTTCGCCGACCAGGCCTGCGCCGCAGCTGCGGCGCTGCGCCGGGATGACTCAACCGAGAACGACGCGTTCGGGGGCTGGGTGGCAAACGCCAACGATGCCGCCGCGCTGGGTTGGATCTACGCCTTTGGGGGGCAGGTGTACGACGGGAAGCAATATTCGTTCAATATGCCCCAGGTCGAGCAGGCGCTGACCTTTCAGCGCGAGCTGTATGATGGGGCCTGCGCCTGGTTTGACGAAAGCGGCAGCGCCGCCCAGGCGTTCGCCCAGCGCCAGGCGCTGTTCGCCAGCGGCAGCCTGATGGGTATCCCCGAGCAGGCCGAGGCGCTGCGCCAGGCAGGCCGCGGCGACGAGTGGACGGTGATCGCGTTCCCATCGCCGGAAGCAGCGCCGGCGATCACCGGCTACGGGCCGGATTTCCTGCTGTTCCAGAGCAGCCCAGAGCAGCAGCTGGCAGCCTGGCTGTTCGTGCGCTGGCTGTCGCAGCCGGCGCAGCACGCCCGCCTGGTTGAAGCCGGCGGCTCCTTCCCGCTGCAAGCGGCCGAGCTGGAGCCGCTGACCGGCTACCGGGCGCGCTACCCGGCCTACGAGGCGGCGTTGGGGCTGATCCCGGCGGCGCGCAGCGAACCGGCGGCGGCCTCCTGGGAGACGGTGCGTTGGGTGCTGGGCGACGCAGCCACCCAGCTGTTCCGGCCGTATTTCAGCGCCGAGCAAATCCCCAACATGCTGGCTTACCTCGAGCGCACGGTGCAGGATATCCTGGCTGGGCCGCAAGACGCCGGGGTATGGAGCACCAGCACCCCCACCCTCGGCCCCAGCCCTACCCCCTGAGCGGCGGCCGCGCCGGCCCGGACGCGCCGGTCAGGCTTCGTCTTCGGCAGCCGGCTCAACCGGCGGAGCAACAGCCAGTCCCAGGTCGACCTGGTCTTCCATGCGGATCTGGCCGCGCAGGAAAGCGCCTTCCTCGGTGGCAAAGGCAGCGGTGACCACGTCGCCCCACACCCGCCCGGTGGAGCGGATTTCAACCTTCTCGGCAGTGATGCTGCCGCGCACCGCCCCGGCAATGACGACGACATTGGCGCGCAAGTGCGGGCAGGTCACCCGCCCACTCTGGCCCACCACTAACAGCCCACGCAGGGCAATTTCCCCTTCAAAAGCGCCTTCGATGCGCACCCCACCGCTGCCGCTCAGGCTGCCTTTCCAGATCACCCCCGGCCCCAGCACGGAGGTCACCCGCTCGGTAGGGCCGGCGGGCTGCAGCGGCGCAGCCGCCGGTTCTTCACGTCGTTTGAACATACCACTCCTTGGCGGAGTTAAGCCTTATCGCCCGGCTCCTCCGGCACACCCAGGATATTGTACCCTGAGTCGACAAACAGCACCTGCCCGGTCGTGCGCGCAGACAGGTCGGAGCACAGGAAGACGGCCGCATTGCCCACGTCTTCGATGGTGATCCCCTGGTGGAGCGGGGCAAACTCGGTAAAGCGGCGGTGCATCGACTTGAAGCCGGAAACGCCCTGGGCCGCCAGCGTGCGGACCGGGCCGGCCGAAATGGCGTTGACGCGCACACCCTGAACGCCGAAATCATACGCCAGGTAGCGCACCGAGGCTTCCAGGGCGGCCTTGGCAACCCCCATCACATTATAGTGCGGGGCCACTTTCTCGGAGCCGTAGTAGGTGAGTGTGAGCAGCGAGCCATTGGGACGCATCAGCGGCTGGAAAGCCTGCGCCATAGCCGTGAACGAATAGACGCTGATGTCCATCGCCGTGTGGAAGCCGGCCCGGCTGGTGTTGTAGTACGGGCCGTTCAGTTCTTCCCGGTTTGCAAAACCGATTGAGTGCACCAGGATATCCACCCCGCCGAAGCGCTGCTGAACTTTTTCGGCTACGCTGCGGATCTGCTCGTCCGAGGCCACGTCACACTGCTCGACGAAGCTGCAGCCGAGGCTTTCGGCCAGCGGGCGGACGCGCCGTTCGAGGGCTTCGCCGGCATAGCTGAAGGCCAGTTGCGCGCCTTCGGCGTGGAAGGCTTTGGCGATGCCCCAGGCGATCGAGCGATCGTTGGCAACGCCGAAGATGACTGCTGTTTTACCCGCTAAAAGACCCATATTCTCCTCCAAAGTTGAGTTCGCTGTGGTGAGTTTAACCCAGATCAGCGGGTTTAGTGACGGCAGCCCGCATCCCCGGCCCGTTTTCATCCCCAAGCGAAAAACGGGCCGGGGAAACAGGATCAATGGCGGAAGTGCCGCACGCCGGTGAAGATCATCGCCAGGCCGTGATCGTCGGCGGCGGCGATGGCTTCTTCGTCGCGCACCGAGCCGCCGGGGGAGATGACGGCCGTAACCCCGGCGCGGGCGGCTTCTTCGATCGAGTCAGGGAAGGGGAAGAACGCATCGGAGGCCATCACCGCGCCCTGGGCGCGCCCGCCGGCGCGCTGGGCGGCAATGCGCACGCAGTCGACCCGGTTGGGCTGACCGCCGCCGATGCCGACGGTGGCGCAGCCGGCCGGTTCGGCGCGGGCGAAGACGATGGCGTTAGATTTGACGTGCCGGCAGGCGGTCCAGGCAAAGCGCAGGGCAGCCAGTTCGGCTTCCGTGGCGGGCCGGCGGCCAACACTGCGCCATTCTGCGCCGGCAGGGTCGCCCTGGTCGATGGCCTGGCGCAGCACGCCCAGGTTGACCGAACGCAGGTCGTAACGCGGGGCCAGCGGAACACCGCTCATATCGACCAGGCGCAGGTTCTTGCGACGGGAGAGGATCTCCAACGCTTCGGTCTCAAACCCGGGGGCGGCGATGCACTCAACGAACAGGTCGCCCAGCGCGCCGGCAGTGAAGAAGTCGAACGGGCGGTTGGCGGCGATCACGCCGCCGAAGGCGGAGACCGGGTCGGAAGCACGGGCCAGCTGCAGCGCCTGCTCCAGGTTGGCGGCTTCAGCCAGGCCGCAGGGCGAGAGGTGCTTGACGATGCCCACAGCCGGCTCGGTATACGATATGGCCGCACGCCAGGCGGCGTCCAGGTCGAGCAGGTTATTATAAGAAAGGGCTTTGCCATGCAGCACCTTGCCGCCCAGCGGGCCGTCGCCCGGGCGGAAGCTGTAGAGCATGGCGGGCTGATGCGGGTTTTCCCCATAGCGCAGCTGCATAGCGGGGTGCAGCATCAGGCCCAGCGGTTCATCCAGCGGGCGACCGGCGTCTTCATCCAGGTCGCGGCTGAAGTAAGCCGCGATGGCGGCGTCGTAGCGGGCGGTGAGCAGGAAACCCTTGCGAGCCAGGCGCAGGCGGGTGGCTTCGGAAAGCTCGCCCTGCCGCAGCTCTTCCAGGATGAGCGGGTAATCGGCCGGGTCGCATACCACGCCGGTGCGGTCATAGTTCTTGGCGGCGGCGCGCACCAGGGCCACCCCGCCAATGTCGATATTCTCGATGATTTCGTCGTCGGTGACGTTTGGGCGCGCCAGGGTGGTCTCAAACGGGTACAGGTTGACCACCGCCAGGTCGATCAGGTCCCAGCCCAGGCCCTGCAATTCCTGACGATCAGCCAGGCCGGGGCGGGCCAGCAGGCCGCCGTGGACGGCGGGGTGCAGGGTCTTGACGCGCCCGCCGAGGATCTCCGGCGAACCGGAGTATTCGGCCACGTCGCGCGCCTCCAGGCCGGCGGCGCGCAGGGCGCGGGCTGTGCCGCCGGAGGCGAGCAGGGACCAACCCAGCTCGACCAACCCGGCGGCAAAATCGACCAGACCGCTCTTATCGGATACAGAGAGGATCGCAGCAGGCATACCGGTGCGCCTATTTGAGCATCGGGAGATGCATGCCGTGCCGCTTGGCCGCGTCGATGGCGATCTCGTAGCCGGCGTCGACATGGCGGACGACGCCCATCCCGGGGTCGCTGGTCAGGACGCGCTCCAGGCGGCGCGCCGCGGCCGGGGTGCCGTCGGCGACGATGACCTGCCCGGCGTGCTGGCTGTAGCCAATGCCCACCCCACCGCCGTGGTGGAAAGAGACCCAGGTGGCCCCATTGACGGCGTTGATCAGGGCGTTCAGGATCGGCCAGTCGGAGACGGCGTCGGTGCCGTCTTTCATGCCTTCGGTCTCGCGGTTGGGCGAGGCAACCGAGCCGGCATCCAGGTGATCGCGGCCGATCACGATGGGGGCCTTGACGATGCCCTGCGCCACCAGCTCGTTAAACTTTAGCCCGGCGCGGGCACGCTCGCCGTACCCCAGCCAGCAGATGCGGGCGGGCAGGCCTTGGAACTGGATGCGCTCGCGGGCCATCTTCAACCAGCGGTGCAGGTGGGCGTCATCGGGGAACAGCTCCATCACTGCTTCATCGGTGCGGTAGATGTCTTCGGGGTCGCCGGAGAGCGCCACCCAGCGGAAGGGGCCTTTGCCCTCGCAGAACAGCGGGCGGATATAGGCGGGGACGAAGCCGGGGAACTCGAAGGCATCGGTGACGCCGTAATCGTAGGCGCGCTGGCGCAGGTTGTTGCCGTAATCGAAGACCTCCGCCCCTTTGCGCTGGAAAGCCAGCATGGCCTGGACATGCTTCGCCATGGACTGCATCGAGCGGCGCTCGTATTCGGCCGGGTCATGGCGGCGCATATCCTCGGCGGCTGACAGGCTCAACCCGGTGGGCACGTAGAACAGCACGTCGTGGGCCGGGGTCTGGTCGGTGACCACATCCGGGATGACGCCGCGCAGCACCAATTCGGGATAGATATCGGCGGCGTTGCCGATCAGGCCGATCGAGAGCGGCGTCTGGCGGGCGACGTGCTCTTCCGCCAGGGTCATGGCCTCTTCGAGGGTGTCGACGACGGTATCGACGTAGCGGGTCTCAAGGCGGCGGTGTGCGCGCTCGGGGTCCACCTCAACCACGATGCCGACGCCTTCATTCATCGTGATCGCCAGCGGCTGCGCGCCGCCCATGCCGCCCAGGCCAGCGGTCAGGGTGAGCCGGCCGCGCAGCGAGCCCCAGCCCTTCTGGCGGGCCAGCGCCCCGAGGGTTTCATAGGTGCCCTGCAGGATGCCCTGCGAGCCGATATAGATCCACGAACCGGCGGTCATCTGACCGTACATCATCAAGCCGCGCGCCGAGAGGTCGTCAAAATGCTGCTGGGTGGCCCAGTGCGGCACCAGGTTGGAGTTGGCGATCAGGACG
>JBJSYW010000537.1:0-6540 GCA_046089985.1 Chloroflexota bacterium | reverse complement strand
CGCCATCGAATAGTGCGCCACCTGCGGGGCCAGAACCACCAGGTCTTCCGGAGCGCCGTCGTTCCAGGCGCTTGGGGCGGCCTGGTTGCGGGCGATCAGCAGGGCGGTCAGGTTCGCCAGCGACCCGCCGTGGGTCAGGATCCCGGCGGCGAAATCGGCTGCGCCCGAGCCGCCCGTGCGCTGGGCGATGTCCAGCGGCTGCTGCGGCCAGCCGACCTTCTCCAGCAGCCAGTTGATCATAAAATACTCGATGCTGGTCGGGCCGGGGCCCATCTCGTAGATGGCCATGGCGTTGTTGGTAAAGCCGTCGATCAGGCTGCCCAGCGCGCCGGCGTAGTAGGGGGCCGAGACCTGGTGGGCCAGGTAGGCCGGGTGGTGCAGGCGGGTGGCATAGGAGAAGTACTGCTCCAGGAATGCGGACAGGGCCGGGCCGGTCAGCCCGCCGTCGCGCACGAAAGCGTCCAGGTTCAACTGCTCGATGATCTCCGGCAGGGGGCGCAGGTGGATGGCGGGCTGCTCGGCAGCCACCGACTGGCGGTGATAGGCGTCCAGCGCCTGGGCGACGATCTCGGCGTCCGATAAAAAGCTCATGGTGAGGCTCCTTGGGAAAAAAAGATGCCTCGATTATACCCGCCGGCGCAGACCTGGCTGCCGCCGATTGGCCGGATGCCGCTGCGCCGGATTTCCGGCGCGCTGGATTTTCGGTGCGCCGGGTTTCCGGCGCGCTGGTTACCCGGCGCTTTGCCCGGCGGCCAGCCGGGCCAGGCGCTGCGGAAAGTCGGTGAAGATCCCGGTCACGCCCAGCGCCGCCAGGCGCTCCAGGTCGGCCGAGCGGTTGGCAGTCCACACGTTGACTGCATAACCGGCCTGGCGCAGCAGCGCCACCTGCGCCGGGTCTAGCGTGTCCAGGTTGGGGTTATAGGCCTGGGCGTTGAGCTGCGCCAGCAGCCCCAGCGGATCGGGGTGGGGCGTTTCCACCAGGGCCGCGGTAGCCAGGGTGGGGTGACGGTCACGCACCTGGCGCAGGTAGGCGTGGTTGAAGGATGAGATCAGCACCCGGTCGACCATCGCCATCTGCTCCACCAGCTGCACCACTTCAGCGGCGATCGTGTCTGCCCCGGGCCGGCCGGCCTGGTCTTTGATCTCGACATTGACCTGCCAGCGCTGCGCCCGGGTGAACAGCAGCGCCTCGTGCAGCGTGGGGATGCGCGCGCCGCGGTAGCTTTCGACCAGCGCAGGGCTGACTGCCCCGGCGGCGATCTGCCCGAACGGGTCGCGCTCGGCAAACCAGGACCCGAAATCTAGCCGGCGCAGCTCGTCCAGGGTGAAGTCGTGCACATTCCAGGGCGCCCGGTCGGGGTAGACCAGCGGCGCGTCGGAGGTGCGCTCGAGGGTGTCATCGTGGATCACCACCAGCGCTCCGCCGGCGGCGCGGGTCACGTCCAGCTCCCACAACTCTGCGCCGGCTAACCGGCCCAGCTCGGCGGCCTGCAGGGTGTTCTCGGGCGCCAGCGAGCGCGCCCCGCGGTGAGCAATGTTGGCCGGGAAGGCCCGGTCAGGGTAAAGGTCCATAGAGAAGTGCTCCAAAGTTTGGGGATCAGCCGGTGTTGCGCAGCCCGGCGGCGATACCGTTGATGGTGAGCATGATCACCTGGCGCAGGGCGGATGCTTCCCCGCCTTCCGGGTCGTCCAGGCGGCGCAGGCGGCCCAGCATCTCCACCTGCAGGTAGTTCAATGGGTCTACATAGGGGTTGCGCAGCTGCACCGAGCGCTGCAGCACCGGGGCCGCTTCGAGCAGCTCGCTGTGCCCGCTGATCGCCAGCAGCGCTTCGACCGTGCGCTGGTATTCGCCCAGGATCACGCCGAAGATTGTGCGCGCCCGCTCGGCGCCGGGGGCCAGCCCGACGTACAGGGCGGCGATATCCATATCGGCCTTCAGCAGCGACATCCCGGCGTTATCCAGCAGGGTGCTGAAGAAGGGCCACCCGGCGTACATTTGCTGAAGTACTGCCGGTGGTTGGCCGCCGGCGGTCAGCGCGCTGCCCAACCCGAACCAACCCGGCAGGTTGAAGCGGCTCTGCATCCAGGAAAAGACCCAAGGGATGGCGCGGATCTTGCTCACCTGCGGCGGCCCGCCGCCCGCGCCGCGCGCCGCCGGGCGCGAACCGATCTGCAGCCGGCGGATCTCGTCCAGCGGGGTGACCGCGGCCCAGAAGTCCATGAAGCCCGGGGTCTCGTAGACCAGCCCGCGATAGGCGCGCTGCGCCACGGCAGCCAGGTCTGTCATCGCCTGCCGCCACTCGCCGGGCAGCGGGCGGCGCTCTTCGCCGGGCCCGGCGCTGTCTGCCGCGCCTGCCGGCGAGGAGGCCAGCAGCACGGCGTGCACGATCTGGCTCAGGTGGCGGTGGGCGATATCCGGGTTGGCGTAGCGGGCGGCGATAATTTCGCCCTGCTCGGTCAGGCGGAAGCGCCCGCCCACTGTGCCGGGCGGCTGGGCGCGGATGGCCCGGTTGGCCGGGCCGCCGCCGCGCGCCACTGTCCCGCCCCGCCCGTGGAACAGGGTCAGCGCCACGCCGTGCTTACGGCAAACCGCCGCGATTTGCTCCTGGGCCTGGTACAGGGCCCAGTTGGCCGACAGGTAACCGCCGTCCTTGTTGCTGTCGGAATAGCCGATCATCACCACCTGCTGCCCGCCGCAGCTTTCCAGGTGGCGGCGGTAGACCGGCAGTTGGAACAGCTGCTCCAGCACGTGCGGGGCGGCCTGCAGGTCGCCGACGGTTTCAAACAGCGGGGCGATCGACAGCCCGGCATCGCAGCCGGTCCAGCGCGACAGCAGCAGCACGCTCAACACGTCGGCGGCCGAGCGGGTCATCGAGATGATAAACGGGCCAAACAGGTCGTCGCCGTACAGGGCGCGAGCGCGCGCCACCAGCTGGAACAGCGCCCAGGTCTCGGCCGCCGCGGGGGTCACCCCGGGGTGGGGGGCCAGGGCAGGCGGCGGGGCGTCGAGCAGGTGCGCCAGCAGGCGCAGGCGCAGGTCCGCCTCGGTGTGGATGAAATCGGCGCAGGCTTCCAGGGCCAGTTCGTCCGGCAGGTCGGGGTTGGCGGCGATATCCAGGGCGCGCAGCACCTCAGCCAGTGCCTGGTTCAGGCGTTCGGAATCCTCGCGCAGATCCAGGCGGGCGGCGCGCAGGCCGAAGATCTGCAGCTGGCGCAGCACGTCCAGCAGCGCCCCGCCAGACAGCGCCGGCGGCAGCAGGCTGCGGATGGTCTGCAGCGGGCCGGTGAAGGACTCCAGGCGCAGCCGGCTGGTGTGCGGTGCGCTGGAAAGCAGCCGGGCGGTCATGTCGTCCTGGGAGGCTTCGGCCAGGTCGGCAGCCAGCAGCGAGAGCGCCAGGCGGTATGGCTCGTGGTCGTAGCGCTGCTCGAGGAAGGCCACGTGCGGCGGAAACGGGCGGCGGGCTTCGATCCAATCGCCCAGCTCGGCCCGGGCGCCGCTGGGATCCAGGGTGTGCAGACCGGCGCTCAGGCTGAGCTGGCGGGCCAGTTCGGCCAGCGCCTGGCGGTGTTTCTCCACGGCCAGGCCGCGGTGCAGGCGCAGCGTTTCGGCCGTCACCGGGTGGGTGACGTTGGGGTTGCCGTCCCGATCGCCGCCCACCCAAGAAGCCAGGCGCAGCCAGGCCCGCCCGGCCGATAGACCGGGGTAATGCTGCGCCAGGGCTTCGTCCAACTCGGCATACAGGCGCGGCAGCAGCTCCCAGAAGACCCGGTCGATGAAGTACAGGCTGGTGCGCACCTCGTCGGTGACGGTGGGGCGAGCGGTGCGGGCGCGCTCGGTCAGCCAGAAGGCGGTGATCTCCCCGTGCAGCGCGGCCTGGGCGGCAGCCTGCTCGCGTGGCAGCCGGTCTTCCCGGCCCAGCTCGCGCAGCAGCCCGGCGATGCGGTCCAGCTTGGAGAGGATCGTGCGCCGGCGCGCTTCGGTGGGGTGGGCAGTCAGCACCAGTTCGATCTCCAGCCGTTCGAGCAGCTCGGCCATCTGCGCTGCGCTGACGCCCTGGGCCTTCAGTTCGGCCACCGCCGCGCCAATCGACTCTTGCAGCGGGGCGGGGTGGTTCTGGCGCTCCTGCCGGCGCAGCGCGTTGACGCGCTGGTACTCCTCGGCGGTGTTCACCAGGTCGAAGTATAGGCTGAAGGCGCTCGCCACCACCCGGGCCGCATCCGGGTCTAGCCGGGCGATCTCATCGGCCAGCTGCTGGCCGCGCCCGGGCAGGCCCTGGCGGCGTTCCTTGGCCGCATGGCGGATGCGCTCTTCCAGGTCGTAGGCGGCGGGCGATTCCTGTTCGGTGATCACCTGGCCCAGGATATCGCCAACCAGGTGAATGGCGGCCGAGAGTTCCATGCTCCCTCCAGGTTGGGCGACGGTCGACCGGCTCAGGCGCCGGCCGGCCGGCCGGCGCGGCGGCTCTGTTTGTGGGCGTACATCACGGCGTCGGCCTGCGAGATCAACGCCTCGATCATCAGCGCGCCGGTCTGGCTGTCGGTGGCCGAACCGGAAGCCAGCCCCAGCGAGAAGCTGACCGGCTCATCCGGGCAGCGCCGATTGTGCTCGTCCAGCCCGGCGAAGACCCGCCGGGCCATCTCGTCGGCCCCGGTCCGGTTGACCCGCGGCAGCAGGATGGCGAACTCGTCCCCGCCGATGCGCGCCACGCAGTCCTCGGCCCGCACCGCCGCACGCAGGATGGCGGCGGTGTTCTGGATCAGCCGATCGCCGGCGGCATGCCCCAGGCTGTCGTTGGTGCGTTTCAGCCCGTCGATGTCCACCACGATCACGCTCAGGTCGCAGGGGGGATCTTCCTGCAGCACGCTGACCAGCGAATCGAACAGGTTGCGGTTGTAGATCCCGGTCAGCGAGTCGATGATACTGCGCTGGGCGGCTTGGCGGAAGATGTCGGTGGTGTAGCGGATCGAGGCGCTCAGACCAACCAGGATGTTGAGCAGCAGGGTGCGGTTGTCCAGGATCAGGCGCTCGAAATCGGCGGCGGGCAGCGTCCACAGGCGCGTGTCCAACTCAGCCCGCGCGCTGAGCGTGCGCGGTTTGTGATCAATCACCGCCAGCTCGCCGAACAGGCTGCCTTCGTCGAAGACGCGCACCGGCACGCCGGGGGCAGCCGGGTCGAAGACGGTCACCCGCCCGCTTTCGACAAAGCACACCTCGCTGCCGGGGTCGCCCATGTTGAAGATGATTTGCCCGGAGGCCACCTCCCGGCGGCTGAAACAGGCGCTTAACCGGTGCAGGTCGGCATCGGGGAGTGAGCGGAAGAGTGAGAATTTACGCAGCGGGGTATGCATAGGCGGCCCTCCAGCGGCGATTCTATCACGTTGCTGGGCGCGCGGGGCGGCCGCCGGCCCGCGCGCCCCACCCGGCCCGGCTTACTGCTGGACCACCGCCGCCTCCACGGATAGGATCGGGGGCAGATAGTCGGCCAGCAGCTCCCAGTGGTCGCCGGCGTCTCGGCTGAAGAAGATCTGCCCGGTGCTGGTACCCAGGTAGATGCCGGCGTCGTCCAGCGTATCGGTAGCCATCGCCTCGCGCAGCACCACCAGGTGGGCGCGCTCGGGCAGGCCGTCGGTCAGGCGCTGCCAGCTCTCGCCGGCATCGCGGCTGCGCCAGACCGAGAAGCGCCCGTCGACGCCCAGGCGGAACTCGTCGCTCTGCTCGAGCGCCACGTACAGCGTGTTCAAGCGGTAATCTTAAGTTGACGAGCAGAATCTTCGTCACACGTGGGGATACCCGCATTATACACCCCTCTGCCGGAATATCAGCAGGTATAGGGCCGCACCGGCCAGGCCGGAGCCAAAGGCCAGCACGATTGATGTTGGCTCGGTAGGCAGCCACACCAGGGATACGAAAGCCACGCCGGAGGCCATGATCGAGAAACGCAGCGGCCTGGGCAGCACAGCGGGGCGGTGAAACTCCCACAGGATACGGACGAGGTAGTAGACTTGCACGTGCCACGCCAGGCGGGAAAACTGCCGGCGGATCAACTGGATGTCATCCAAGAGCCCTTCTCCGCAATGGAATTAACGTAGTGTTTGGGCTAGAACGCCCGTTCTATTATTTTAGCATCAATAGAGCATGAAGCGCGGTTAAATCTGGGTAAACGCACAGCGCAGGTCTGAACAAGTGTTCAAGCCTGCGCTGTGCGGGTGGCGATCTGTTTTGTACGCGATCGGCCATGCTCCCCCTTTGGCGCCCTCTCCTGGCGATCATCCGGGGGGGCTTTTTGTTTGCGTGCAGACGACTTAGAACGCTAGAAAAGCCCCTGCGCTTTGCTCGTTAACCGAAATAATTTGAATGCCCTGCAGGGGCAGCGCTTCGAAATGGCGAATATTGCGCGTGACAATATTGGCCTGGTAATACTCGGCTGTAGCAGCAATGATCAGGTCGGCCAGGGCCTGACCCGGCTGCCGGGTCCGGAGAAGCAAGCCGCGTATTTCACCTGCGCGCCGGGCAATTGTCAGGTTTAGGTGGTAGCGGCG
>JBJSYW010000536.1:0-2830 GCA_046089985.1 Chloroflexota bacterium | reverse complement strand
TACCGAAAGTGATCCGATGAACGCACCTGTTCCCCCCACCCAGAACCCGCCCGGCTCCAACGGCCCACAGCCGTATGTGATCGCCCCGCTCGAGCCTGCGCCGGCCGACTACCCGTTTGAGCCGGTCCCGGATGAGTACAGCAGCACGCCCTTCGCCGCCACGTTCGAGGAGCGCCGGCGGGCCTATTTCGAGTTCGTGCGCCGCAGCCCGGCCCCAACCACGGTCAAGGCCGCCTGGCACGAGCTGGCTCGCCTGGGCGGCGGCGGCGAGCCGCACGTCGGCGTGCTGCAGGCCGCGCTGGCCTACGTCGATGCCCGGCTGGACTGCGCCGATTACTCGCTGCACGCCCTGCTGCGGCTGGTTTACCAGTACCGCGACCACGGCCGCGTGCCGCCCGAGCTGGTCGAGCAGGTCGAACAGGCGCTGCTGCGCTTCAAATACTGGCCCGACGAGCCGGGCCAGGACGGCATGGTCACCTGGACCGAGGGGCACTACATCCTGTTCGCCTCGGCCGCCTACCTCGCCGGGCAGCTGTATCCCGAGCAGACCTTCAGCAACACCGGCGAGAGCGGAGCGCTGAAGATGGAGCGCTTCCGCGAGCGCCTGCTGCGCTGGATGGACCTGCGCTTCCGCAGCGGGTTCAGCGAGTGGCTGGCAGACGTCAACATCGACGAAGCCTGCGTGGCGCTGCTCAGCCTGTCGGATTTTGCCCGCGATCCACAGATCAACCGCCGGGCGTGCATGCTGGTGGACCTGCTGGCCTACGAGATGGCGGTGCACAATTTCAACGGAGTGTTTGCCGGGGCGCACGCCCGCAGCTTTGAGAACAGCAAAAAGTGGGCCGCCCAGGAGGCCACGACCGACACGCAAAAGCTGCTTTTCGGGCGCGGCGTGTTCAACGCCGCCGATAATATGTCTGCGGCGGCCTTTGCGCTCAGCCGCAGCTACCGCCTGCCGCAGGTGATCTACGACATCGCCGCCGACCAGCAGCGCCCCGAGCTGCTGCACCGCCAGCGCGTTGCCTTCAACCTGGATGAGGCCGCCGCCTGGGGCCTGAACGGCGACGATTTCGAGGATGGCATGCTGCTGCTCAACCAGGAAGGTTACCTGCACCCGCGCTTCGCCGGCCTGTTCGTCGAAATGCTCGACGCCTTCGAGTGGTGGGATCATCCGCAGCTGGAGCGCTTCCGCGAAAAGCGCAGCACGCTGAAGACCCTGCGCGCCGGCGGCATGCTTGGGCTGTACGCCCAGCGCTACGCCAAAGACCTGGGCCGCACCGCCCGCGAGCAGGCCAACCTGTACACCTACCGCACGCCGGATTACCAGCTGGCCTCGGTGCAGGATTATCACAAGGGCAGCGGCGGCTTCCACGAGCACCTGTGGCAGGCCACCCTTGGGCCGGACGCGGTGTGCTTCACCACCCAACCGGCCCGCGCCCACGGGCACCCGCCCAACTAATGGGTCGGCTCGGGCTGCCTGCCGCGCATCGCCCAGGTCAAGAACGTGCTGCTGGCGATGTACCAGACTCGCCCCTACCCGGCGCTGTTCGAGCAGAGCGAGCTTTCGCTGACGCACGCCTGGCTGCCGCGCGACAAGTTCGACGAGCTGATCGAGCAGGACGGCTGGGTCTTCGCCCGCCTGGGCGACGGCTACCTGGCGCTGCTCTCCGAGAACCCCTACACCTGGGACGAGCACCCCGGCGAAGACCGCCGCCGCGAGCTGATCGTGCCCGACCGCGACAACATCTGGATCTGCGAGCTGGGGCGTAAAGCGGTGGATGGGCGTTTTGCCGAGTTCATGGAGCGCATCCTGCAGGCCGAGATCGAGTTCGACGGCAGCCGGGTGCGCTATCATTCGCCCAGCCAGGGCCGGCTGGAGTTCGGCTGGAAAAGCCCGCTGCGCCGCGACGGGCAGGAGCTGCCGCTGGACGGCTACCCGCGCTACGCCAGCCCCTACGGGCACGCCCCTTTCCCAATGGAAAGCTTTTCAATCGAGTTGGGCGACCAGGCGCTGCGCCTGGATTGGGCCGCCGGCGGCGACCAGCCCACCCGCTCGGCCACGCACACGATCTGACCCGACTGGACCTGACATGAACTACCGCGCCTACCTGATCGCACACCTGCCCGAAACGCTCGACCTGCTCCGCCAGATGGTGGAGATCAACACCTTCACATACAACGCCGCCGGGGTCACCCGCCTGGCGCGCTTCTCAGCCGAGGCCTTCGCCGGTCTGGGGCTGCAGGCCGAGCTGGTGCCCTCGGTCAACCCGCAGTTCGGGCAGCACGCCTTCCTCTCCAACCACCCGTTGGACTGGGACGGCCCATCGATCGCCCTGATCTCGCACCTGGACACGGTCTTCCCGCCCGAGGAGGAGGCCGCCAACGACTTCCACTGGCGCGTGGACGGCGACCGCATCTACGGCCCGGGCACCAATGATATCAAAGGCGGCACGGCGCTGATCCACCTGGCGCTGAGCGCGCTGAAGGCGCTCCACCCGCAGCAGTTCGAGGCGGTGCGCTGGTTGGTGTGCCTGGATGCGTCTGAAGAGACCCTGTCCGATGACTTCGGCCGGTTGTGCATCGAGCGCCTGCCGCAGGAGCGCACGCTGGCCTGCCTGGTGTTTGAAGGCGGCACACCGCGCGGCGGGACGTACCCGGTGGTGGTGGCCCGTAAAGGCCGGGCCGAGTTTCGCGTCACCGCCAGCGGGCGCGGCGCGCACGCCGGCAACTACCATCACCAGGGCGCTAACGCAGTGGTGCAGATGGCCCATACGATCCAGAAGATCGCCGGTTTCACCGACTATGCCAACAAAATCACCTTCACCCCGGG
>JBJSYW010000535.1:0-2845 GCA_046089985.1 Chloroflexota bacterium | reverse complement strand
TCATCGGCGGCGCGCACCAGCATGTCGAGCATTAAGCCGGCGGTGTCTGAAGCCGAGCCATCGTCCTCGCCGGCCCAGTTGAGGTCCTGTTCGGGGTTGGCGGGGCCAATTTCCAGCTGTCCAAGGCCCAGCCCGGAGGCGCGCTGCGGCAGGATCGCCGGGTGAAGCGCGTCGGTCGCTTTCAGGGTGGCTACGCCGATGCTGACGGTGATGTGGATCGGCCCGGCGATGGTGGCGATGGGCGTCTCACGGATCCAGCGCCCCAGCCGATCGGCAATCTGTCCGGCGGCATGGGGGCTGCTCTCTGGCAGCAGGATGGCGAATTCTTCGCCGCCGTAGCGCCCCAGCAGATCGGCGCTGCGGATGTTCTGGGCGCACATCTCGGCCACCGCCCGCAGGGCCTGGTCGCCGATGGCATGCCCGTGGGCATCGTTGACCTGCTTAAAGTGGTCGATGTCCAGCATGATCACCGAGACCGGCTGGTGAGTGCGGCGAGCGCGCTTCAGTTCGCGCTTGCCCAGCTCGAACAGGCCGCGGCGGTTGTAGGCCCCGGTGAGCGGATCGGTCATGGCCGACTGCGAGCGAGCCAGGGCCAGGGCCAACCCATCGGCGGCCTGGCGGCCCATCTCGATCTCAGGTTGGGTGAAGCGGTGCGGTTCACTGAAGGTAATCAAGGCTGCGCCCAGCTTGCGCCGCTCGGCGATCAGCGGCAGCCCCAGGATCGACTTCATCTGGTGGCGGGCGGCCACCTGGGTGCTGATGTAGGGGGAATTGAAGACGTCATCCACGGCCAGCGGGCGGGCGGCTTTCAAGACCGAGGCGGTCAGGGTCAGCGCGCCGGCGGGGGCTTTGCTTTGCGTGTAGGTATCGCGCTCCGGTCCATAGGCCGCAGCCGGGACGTGCGTATCGTGCAGTTCGTCCCACAGCGTGATGTAGCAGCCGTCGGCGTAAAACAGCTCTCCCATCCGGTCAGCCAGGGTTTGCAGCAGGGTGTGCATATCGGCAGTTTGCAGGGCGGCGGCGGTCATCTGGTTGAGCATCGACAGGTAGCGGGTGGTCTGCTGCAGTGTCTCAAACAGGCGGGCATGGTCGATAATGGCAGCCACCTGGCTTGCGATGGTCTCAAAGAAGCGGATCTGAGCCGGGCTGTAGGCGTGCGGTTGGTAGCTCTGCATCGACAGCACGCCCACCACCCGTTCGTGCACTACCAACGGGATGCCCACATAGGAGCGCGTCAGCCGGTCGCCGCTCAGGATCACCGGGTGACGCGCCGCCTGCGGGTCGAGCAGGTCATCAATATACAGCGTGACGCGCCCCAGCAGCGTTTGCCCGCTCAGCCCCGGCGTGGTGTGCAGGTCGCGCGGCGCGATCGGCAGGCGCTTGCCCTGGTCAATAAAGAATGGGTGGTAGAGCAGGCCGGTCTTTTCCTCGTAGACCGCCACGTAGAAGGCATCCATCGGCAGCAGCCGGTGGCACTGCTCGTAGAGCGACTGCAGCGCCAGGTCCAGGTCCAGATCGGAAGCGACTTCCTGGGCAATGCGGTTCAGCACCGCCATTTGCTCGGCCTGGCGGCGGGTTTCCTCCAGCAGGCGAGTGTTGCGGATCGCCAGGGCGGCATGGTCGGCGAAGAGCATAGCCAGGCGCAGCTCTTCGGCGGTGAACAGCCCGCTGCGCTCGTTATCGGTGATGTTGATCACCCCCAACACCTGCTCGCCCGACTTCAGCGGCACGCCCATGACGCGCCGGAAGGGCGAGCCGATGAAGTTGTTGGCCTGGTGCTCCCAGGTCGAATAGTCGTCGACCATCAGCGGGATACCAGACAGGGCGATCCTGCCCGACAGGCCTTCGCCCAGCTTCAGCCGCGTGCCAATATACTGCTCGGGCAGATGGTGCCCCACGGCTAACTCTAGGGTCTGCCCGTCTTCCTGCAGCAGGTACAGCCCGCCCATGTTGACGTGCATCAGGTCGCACGCCCGGCGGGTGATCTCGCGCAGCAGGGTAGGCAGGTCCGACTGGGCGTTAATCTCCAGCGAGGTCTGGTACAGCGCCGACATGGCTGAGTACAGCTGAGCGCGCGAAAGGGCGATGCTGACCACCTCGCCCACCGCCTTGACCAGCAGCAAGTCGGTTTCATCCAACACCTGGTCGGCGCGGGTCTCGACGTTAAAGATGCCCAGCACCTGCTCACGGTCGAACAGCGGGACACAAATCTCGCACACAATGCCGGAGGCGGCGGGCAGGAAATCGCTGTCTTCGTCGGTATCTCGCACCAGCACGGCTTTCCCGGTGCGCGCGACCCGGCCGCTAATGCCGCAGTTCATCGGGATCGACTCGATCACCGATTCATAACCGGATTGGTGCTGCAGCCGGAGCAGGTCGCCATGGCGCAGGTACAGGCTGACCAGCGGGTAGCCGAAGACCCGCGCCACCCCGTCGACTGCCCGGCGGATCAAAACCTGCAGGTCCAGATCCTGAGCCAGAGCACTGCGCAGCTGATCCAGCAGGGCGCGGTCGCGCTCCTGACGCAGCGTGGCGGCCTGCAGCTCCTGGTAGCGCCGCTGCGTGCGCTGCATCGCCTGTTCGGCCTGCCAGCGTGCCTGCCCAGCGCGTATCAAGGTTACCCCGATGGCGGCGGCGGCTGCGCCGATCAGGATCCAAGCGATGGTCATTGGCGAGAACAAGCCGGCCATATGGTCCCCGGGGTGATCGTCCGTACCTTGACTTATGACCTGTACGGTTCTGATTCTACCCGGTTTTCAATGAACCGGGGTAATTAAGGATTTTCGTCTGCCTGGGTGGCGGCCTGGGCCGCGTCCCGGGCAGACAGCAGCCGCTCCAGCATTTC
>JBJSYW010000534.1:0-7808 GCA_046089985.1 Chloroflexota bacterium | reverse complement strand
TGCAGCCGGGCGCCGGCCTGGCTGCAGCGCCCGCTGCCCTGCGCTTGCCGCTGCGCGGCCTGCTCGCCGGCAGCGCCCTTGGCGCGCTGATGCTCAGCAAGGGCATCGCCATGTTGTTCGCCCCGCTCTCACTGCTGGCGCTGGCTGCCGCCTGGGGTTTATGGGTTGGAAGCGCCGGCGCTTCCCGCGCTTCCAGCGCCGGCTCCGGGGCGCAAGCTGCCGGGCTTTGCCGCGCCCGTTGGCTGGCGCTGGTTGTCTACCTGCTCGCCGCGCTGGCCTGGGTGCTGCCCTGGACGGAGCGCAACTACCGCCTCTCCGGGCAGTTTATCCCGATCCACCTGGACGGCGGCTACAACTTCTACCTGGGCAACGGTTTTGCGCGCCATTTCACCGAAGCGCCGCTGTCGTATGTCGAGCTGAAAGCGCTCACCAACCAGGACCTGCAGGCCGATTACCTGGCTGCCGGCGGCCGCCCGGCCGACCCGGCGGCCGATGACCGGCTGCTGCTGCGCCTGGGCCTGGCCCAGCTCGCCGCGCGGCCGGCCCTGGCGCTGCGGAAAGCGCTGGTGGGCCTGCTGTCGTTCTGGTACCTGGCGGGCGACCCGGGCAAAAGCCTGCTCACCGGCGCGCTGCAGCTGCCGCTGCTGCTGGCCGCGCTGCCTGGGGTCTACCGCTCCCTGCGCTGCCGGCTGCCCAGCCGCCTGCTGCTGCTGCCGCTGCTCGGCATCCTGGTTGTCAGCCTGGGGGTGTTTTCCTTTGCTCGCCTCTCCGCCCCGGTGATGCCCTACCTGGTTGGCTTTAGTGCGGAAGCAGCCTGGGCGGCGGCTGCCTGGCGGCGGCATAGGGCGGAAGCGCCTCATTAAAAAGTTCCGAGGCAGACGCCGGGCCATTCAGCCCCGCCCCTGCCCCGGGAAATCAGCGCCCCAGGGGGGAGTCGAACCCTCAACCTCGGCCTTAGGAGAGCCTCGCTCTATCCTTTGAGCTACTGGGGCCGGCGCGCAAATTATACCATCGCCGGCCGCTCAAGGCCCGGATTGCAGCGCCTGCACCACCGCCGCGTAGGCCGGCTTTGGCTGCAGCTGGCGGTCGAACAACACGGGGTAGTCGGTCACCCCGGTCCACGGAGTGATCCAGTTATAGCCGTCGTTGATGCCCCAGGTGATGAAGACGTTGCAGGCCGGCGTCTTCAGACAGGCCGCCATCGCATTGCGGTAGACCAGCGCCTGCTCGGCCAGCTCTTTGGCCGGCGGGTCTTTGATATACTGCAGCCGCACGTCCATCTCGGTGATGTGCACCTGCAGCCCCAGCGCCGCCAGGCGCTGCATGTTCGCTTCCAGCTCGGCCTTAGACGGCGGGCCATACAGCCAGACGTGCATCTGCAGCCCGATCGCGTCCAGCGGCAGCCCGGCTTCCAGCATTCCGGCTGCCAGGCGGTAGACTGCGTCCGACTTTTCGTTCATCCCCTCCGCAAAATGCTCGTTCAGCACCAGCCGCGCCCCCGGGTCGGCCTGCCGGGCATAATAGAAGGCCATGGCAATATATTCCGGCCCGATCGCTCGCAGCCACAGCGTATCGCGCAGCTCGCCGCTGTTCTGAAACGGCTCGTTGACCACGTTCCAGGCGTACACCTGTCCACGGTAGCGCCCCACCACCGTCTGGACGTGCCGGCACAGGATCTGCACCCACTCGTCGCGGCTCCAGCGCCCCTCCCCGCCGGTCAGCCAGTCGGGCTGCAGCAGGTCCCAGGCGATCATATGCGCGTAGACCTGCATCCCGTTGGCGTGCGCAAAATCGACGATCGTATCGCCGGCCGAGAAGTCATAGCGCCCCGGCTCCGGGTGGATCACGTCCCAGCGCATAGCCGTCTCAACCGCCAGGATGTTGGCCTGCTGAGCGGTCAGCCCTGCCAGGCCGGGGTCGTCAAATACCGACGGGTCGGTGGAGGTGCCGATGTACATGCCGCGCGCCTCGGCCAGGCTGCGCAGCGTAGGGGTGATCTCCCCGCTGACCGGCAGCGCCGCATAGCGCCCGGCGTTATAGTGATACGGTTCTACCGGGTCGGGCAGGCAGTCAGGGTAGTGAGGGGCAATGGCGCCGATGGGGTGGACGGGCAGCGCCGCACGGACCGGGATTGCCGGGGTTGGGCTGGGCTGCGCTTCAATTACCGGCGCAGCTGACAGCGCTGCGCCGGGCGCGGTCGTGCCAGGCACGCCTGCCGTGCCCTCGACCGCGGTGGGCTGCGGCGTGCCCGCGCCGGGAGGCGCCGCGGTTGGCCGGCAGCCGCCCAGCGCCAGCCCGGCGGCCAGCCAGACCGCGGCCAGCCCATTCGCCGCCAGGGTCCATGCGCTGCGCCTGTTCACGCCTCAATTCTACTCCATCCAGCGCGTAATTGCGGCTGCGAGCGGCCGCGGCGCCTTAAGCGAAGCTGCGCTGCTGCCAGGCCAGGTACAGCGCGATTGAGCCGGCTACGGCTGCGTTGAGCGATTCCACCCGGCCGCGCATCGGCAGCCGCATCAGCACATCACACGACTCGCGCACCAGTGGGCGCATCCCCTGCCCCTCGCTGCCCACCACCAGCGCCAGCCCTCCGTCCAGCCGCACGCGCTGCACCGGCTGCGCCTGCGCGCTGCCCTCCAGGCCCACCACCCACACGTCGGCCTCTTTCAGCGCCGCAATCGCCTGCGCCAGGTTGGCCTGCGCCACCAGCAGGTGCTCGCTGGCCCCCGACGAGGCGTTGACCACCGCCGGCGTGACCGTCACGGTCTGGCGCAGCGGCAGCAGCACCCCGTGCACGCCCACGCTTTCGGCCGTGCGCAGCAGCGTGCCCAGGTTCTGCGGGTCCTGCAGCGTATCCAGCACCAGCACGAACGGCGCTTCCTGGCGCTGCCGCGCCAGCTCCAGGATGTCGAGCAGCGCCGAGTAGGGGTAGGCGCTGCACTCCAGCGCTGCGCCCTGGTGACCATCGCTGATCGTGTCCAGCCGCGCCCGCGGCGGGTTCTCCACCGCCACGCCCTGCTTGCGCGCCAGCCCAATCACCTCCGCCAGGCGGCCCTTCTCCTGCGCTCCCTGCGCTACCCACAGCCGGAAAGCCTGCCGCCGCCCGGCGCGCAGCGTTTCATAGACCGCATTGCGACCAAAAATCCATTCTCTCATCGTGCGCCTGCTTAATCGTGAATGCGAGCGAAGATCATCCGCCCCGCGGCGGTCTGCAGCACCTTGGTCACCGTGACGCCGGTCTTGGTGTTGATCCGGTCGCGCCCGTCTTCCACCACCACCATCGTGCCATCGTCCAGGTAGGCGATGCCCTGCCCCACCTCGCGCCCCTCCTGGATGATGTTGACCGTGATGTTCTCGCCGGGCAGGAATACCGACTTGACCGCGTTGGCCAGCTCGTTGACGTTCAGCACCGCCACGCCCTGCAGTTCGGCCACCCGGTTCAGGTTGTAATCGTTGGTCAGGATCGGGCTGCGCAGCTGGCGCGCCAGCACCACCAGCTTGTCGTCCACCTCGCGCACCCCTTCCACGTCGATGTCACTGATGCGCACCGGCACGGCGGTGTCTTTCTGCAACTGCGCCAGCACTTCCATGCCGCGCCGGCCGCGCTGGCGGCGCAGCGCATCCGGCGAATCGGCGATGTACTGCAGTTCGTTCAGCACGAAGCGCGGGATCAGCAGCGTGCCTGCCAGGAAACCGGTGCGGGCAATGTCGGCGATGCGCCCGTCGATGATCACGCTGGTATCGAGCAGGATGTTGCGCCCGATCATCCCGTTGGCCGCGTTGGCCGAGGCCTCCAGGCTGTCGCCGGCGGGTTCGGCCGGTCGGGCGGCTTGCCGCCGTGAGGTGAACAGCTCAAACAGCTCGTTCTGGCGCATCACGAAGATGGTCACCCCGAAATAGCTGAAGATCACCACGCCCACAAATGGCAGCACCTGGCTGAACGGCTCGGGCAGCAGCGAGAGCGGCAGCGCCAGCAGCGCGGCGATCACCAGCCCCGCCAGCATGCCGGTCAGCCCGGCAGCCAGCTTTTCGACCGAAACCTTGCCCAGCTGGTCCACCAGGTAGCGCGCCGGGCGGGTGGTCAGGAACGGGGTCAGCACCAGCCCAGCCAGCGCCCCCACCAGGCCCAGCACCACCGCATATAATTCCGAATAAGCGGGCAGCCCGCTAAAGCTGCGCCCCAGGTAGACCCCCGCGACGGCGAACACCACCATTCCAACCAACCGGAAGATAAACTCAAAACTGATCATATGAATGATGACTCCTCTGATAAAAAGATGAATGAAAGACGGCGCTTCCCAGCGGCCGGCGGTTGTCTTGGATAACAAAAATGCGCCCACTGGCTGCATATACAGGCAGCAGAGGCGCGCCGCAGGCAATCACCAAAGAGCGTTTCCGGCTCAGGATGGAGTTGGAGGGATGCAAGCCGGCTGTGCCGGAGGATAACAGAATAATTGCACCTGGCTCGCCTGCGAGCGCCTGGAGGGTTCCAGGCCCACGGCCCGGGAATAATGGGGATGAACAGCCCGGTCCAGGAACCCAATGATGAATAAATCGTTTTCATTATAGTACAAAAACCGCAACCGCTGTGATAAAAAAATGAAACCTGGCTGATAAACTGCCCGGCGCTCCCTAATCTGCCGCTCCGCCGCCAACGATCGCCGATTATAATAGTCGGTATCCTATCCCGCTCGCCTACCAGGATGCTGACCATGATGACAACTGCTGCGCTTTCCCCCTCCCCGGCTGTTTCCGAAGCAGATTACAAGCGCCGGATCTGGGCCTGGACGATGTACGATTGGGCCAATTCGGCCTTTGTTACTACGATTATGGCTGCTGTCCTGCCGGTGTACTTTAGCCAGGTCGCCGGGGCCACCCTCGCCAGCCCGACCCTCGCCACGGCCTACTGGAGCACCGGGTTGAGCATCTCGCTGCTGATCGTCGCCGTGCTCTCGCCGATCCTGGGTACCGTCTCCGACGTGATGCGCGGCAAAAAGCTGTTCCTCTCCCTGTTCTGCGGGGTGGGGGTGGTCAGCAGCGCCTTGCTGGTCTTCGTCGGTACCGGCGATTGGCTGCTGGCATCGCTGCTGGCGATCCTCGGGCGCATCGGGTTGAACGGCTCGATCACCTTCTATGATTCGCTCTTGCCGCACGTGGCCCGCCCCGAAGACCAGGACTCGGTCTCGGCCCGCGGTTATGCGATGGGCTACCTGGGCGGGGGGCTGCTGCTGGCGATCAATATCGTCATGATCCTGCTGCTGCCGGGCACCTGGGGGGCGCGCCTGTCGTTTCTCAGCGTGGCGATCTGGTGGGCCGTCTTCACCATCCCGCTGCTGCGCACCGTGCCCGAGCCGCAAACTGCCGCCCTGGCCCTTGGCGCGCAGGAGAGTGTGATCCGCGCCAGCTTTGCGCGCATGGCCGACACCATCCGCCATATCCGCCGCTATCGCGAGCTGTTCAAATACCTGGTGGCCTACCTGATCTACAACGACGGCATCGGCACCATCATCGGCGTGGCAGCCATCTACGGGGCCGAAATGCACTTTGCCGATGTCGACCTGATGCTAGCGCTGCTGCTGGTGCAGTTCGTCGCCATCCCCTACGCGCTGATTTTCGGCCGCCTGCCCGACGCCCAGGAGCGCCGCCGCCCGTTCTTCCTGGCCTTCATGTTCTTCAATGTCATCGCTCTGCTGCTGCTGGGTGTGTTCGGCGCCCGCCTGCTGCCCCGCAGCCTGAGCGGCGCCCGCCCCGGCAGTTTTCCTGCCCAGGCCGGCTTTGCCGGGCAGGGCCTCTACCTGGCGGATGTTCCCGAACTGCAGCTGTCTGGCAGCTGGCAGCTTGACCGCATCCCGCCCGATGTCACCGGACTCGAGCAGGACCTGGCGATCCAGAACAGCCTCGACCCGGCCGCGGCCTACGAGTTTTCCTATAACGGCCAGTCTGTCAAGCTGACCTACAGCGTCGGCCCCGACCACGGGTTGTGGGCCGTGCTGCTGGATGGCCAGGCGGTCATCGACCCCGATACACTCAAGCCGTTGCAGATCGACGCCTACAACCCCACCCTGCGCTACGAGAGCACCACCACGCTGCGCGCCGAAGCCCCCGGGCAGCACACCGTGCGCGTCCAGACCGCCGGCGCCGCGCCAGACAGCCAGGGGCAGCGCCTGTCGCTGTCTTCGATCGAAGTGCTGCCGCCCGAGCGTGAGCGCAGCCTGCTGGTGGTGCTGGGCCTGATCGTGGCCTCGGTGGCGGTCAGCCTGGGCCTGGCCTGGTTGGCCAAGGGTTTCTTCGCCGGCGCGGCCCGCCGCATCGATACCAAGACCGGCATCCTGGTCGGCCTGGCGATCTACGGCGTGATCGCCATGTGGGGCTATTTCATCGACTCGGTGATCGAGTTCTGGTGCCTGGCCTGGATGGTGGCGGTGGTGCAGGGCGGCAGCCAGGCGCTCAGCCGCAGCCTGTACGCGGCCATGACCCCGGCGGCCAAGAGCGGCGAGTTCTTCGGCCTGTTCGGCATCATGGAGAAGTTCTCGTCGATCATCGGCCCGGTGCTGTTCGCCGTCGCCGGGGTGATGTTGGGCAGCAGCCGCCCGGCGGTGCTCAGCCTGGTGATCTTCTTTATTGTCGGCGGTTATCTGCTGGCGAAAGTGAACGTTGAAGAAGGCAAGCGCGCCGCCCTGCTGGACGAGGCGGCTTCGCAGCCTGGCGCTTGAGGAGCGAGCTGTGGCAAATTTGACCGGCAGTGAGCGCGCCCGCTATGTACAGGGCATGTTCACCCAGATCGCAGGTCGCTACGACCTGATGAACCGAATTATGACCGGCGGGCAGGATGTGGCCTGGCGGCGGGAGGCCATCCACCGCTGCGCCCTGCAGCCCGGCCAACGCCTGCTTGACCTGGGTGCCGGCACCGGCGACCTGGCCCGCGAGGCGCTGCGCCAGTCGCCCGGGGTGCAGGTCACCGCCGCCGATTTCACGCTCGAGATGATGCGCATCGGCCGGCAGCGCCATGCCGCCCGCGACCCGCACGGCTTGAACTGGTCCGCCGCAGATGCCACCCGTCTGCCTTTCCCGGCCGAGAGCTTCGACGCGGTCGTCTCGGGCTTCCTGCTGCGCAATGTCAACGACCTGCCGCTCAGCCTGAGCGAGCAGTACCGTGTTCTGCGCCCCGGGGGGCGCTTTGTGTCGCTCGACACCACCCCGCCGCCCAACAACCTGCTCAAGCCGTTCATCCGCATCCACCTGCACTACATCATCCCGGCCCTCGGCCGGCTGATCGCCGGGCAGGCGGATGCTTACACCTACCTGCCCGAATCGACCGAGGGCTTCCTGCGGCCCGAGCAGACCGCCGTGCGCCTGCAGGAGGCCGGTTTTGAGCAGGTGGGGTTTGCCCCGCGCATGTTCGGCACGATGGCGATCCACTGGGGGCGCAAGCCGGGTTAACCGGCCGGAACAAGCTTGAGCGCGATCGACGCTGGACACACTCCCCCCACCCGCCTGGTGGTGGGCATCAGCGGCGCCTCTGGGGCCGTGCTGGGCGTGCGCCTGCTGGAAGTGCTCCAGGGCGGCCCGGTCGAGACGCACCTGGTGGTCTCGTCTGCCGCTCACACCACCATCGAGCACGAGACCGGCCTCAGCCCGGCCCAGGTCGGCCGGCTGGCCCACACCGCCTATGACCCGCACGACCTGGCGGCAGGCATCGCCTCCGGTTCATTTGCCACGCGCGGCATGGTCATCGCGCCGTGTTCGATTAAAACCCTCTCGGCGGTGGCCAACAGCTACTCAGACAGCCTGCTGGCCCGCGCCGCCGATGT
>JBJSYW010000533.1:0-33593 GCA_046089985.1 Chloroflexota bacterium | reverse complement strand
AGCGCCTTCCAGGCGGTCAACGCCGAGGACCAGTATGACCCGCACGCCGGGATGCTGGCAGGGGTGACGCCGTTCTCGTATGCTGCCGGGGCGCTGCCGGTGGTCTACGACCAGCAGGTGTCAGTGAACATGCTGGCGGGTTCGTTTGGCGCAGAGGCGGCGCTGATCGCCGATGCAGCCGAACGCAGCGGCGGCGCCAGCCTGGGTGGTTCGGAGAACCTGGCAGCGCAGGCTGTGCTGTATGCCCTGGCGCAGGAGCCGCTGGTGGGTGAGGAACTGTACGCCGCCGGCGCCTACACCCAGGTGGGCGCGGCGCATACCGCCAGCGTGCAGGCGCAGGATGTGGCGCGGCTGCTGCTGGTGCTGGGGATGATCATCGGCGCACTGCTGCGCCTGGCAGGTGTGCTGTGAACCGCCGGGTGCAGGCCCCGCTGCTGGCGATGATCGCTATCGCCAGCGGGTTGATTGTGCTGGCGCCGTATTTTATTGATCTGCCCCTGCTCACGCCGGCCCGCGTGCTGCTGGTCGATTGGGCTACGCTGCTGGCTGGAGCGGCCCTGCTGGTGGGTGTGCTGAACCTGGCCCGCGTGCATTGGAAGAAAGTGCGTACCGGTCAGCCTGGTCTGTTCTACAGCCTGGTGCTGCTGCTGTCGCTGGTGGTCACGCTGGTGGTGGGGCTGGTTTTTGGTTTATCCAGCGCCCCTTCGGTTTGGATTTACCAGAACCTGCTGCTGCCGGTCGAGTCCAGCCTGCTGGCGCTGCTGGCGGTGGTGCTGGTGTTCGCCGTTGGGCGGATGCTCTACCGGCGCGCCAACCTGTTTACGCTGGTTTTCGCCGCCACGGTGCTGGTGCTGCTGCTGACCACCTTCTTCCTGGGTGGGGTGGGTGTGCCGGGTGTGACCGAACTGCGCGTCTGGCTGCTGCAGGCCATGGCGACGGCCGGGGCGCGCGGTATTTTACTGGGCGTGGCGCTTGGATCGGTTACCGCCGGTCTGCGCGTTCTGATGGGCGCTGACCGCCCGTACGGTGGATGAGCATGGCTGACGTGCGCTGTCCGATGTGTGGAAAACCCAACCCGGCCGACCGGGATGTGTGCCAGTTCTGCCAGGCGCGCCTCAAACCGGTCTGGCTGGGCGACCTGAACCCCGACCAGCCGGCCGGCGGAGGGGAAGAGTTCAGCCTGCCTGGCTGGCTGAGCGATCTGCGCCAGCCGGACAACCAGCCGCCGGGTAAGCCCGGCTCAGCTGCGCCGGGAGCGCAGGATGGGCTGCCGGATTGGTTGAGCGGGCTGCGCTCCGAGCCGGAACTGCCGGCTGAGAACGTCCCCGCTCAGGACGCCGCCTCGGACGCTCCGGCGGGCGGCGGGCGAGATTGGCTGGATGAAATCCTGGGAGACGCCCCCGGATCTGCCGAGGAGTGGGACAGCCCGGCGAGCGGCGAGTATGAAGACAGCGCGGCCGGGGATTGGCTGTCGCGCATTGGCGGGCAGGAGCCGGCGTCTGATAAGCCAGGCCAGGCTGCCAATGGCGAGGCTGATTTCCTGTCACAGCCGATCCCTGATGCGGCAGACAGCGGCCTGCCCGACTGGCTGAACAGCACCCCGGCCGCCGATGACCTGCCCGACTGGCTCAAGCCGGAGCCGGGAGCGGCGGCGCCACAGCCCGGCCCGGCAGCGCCGGACTGGATGGCGTCTGCCAGTGAGGCCCAGCCGGCTGATGAACTGCCGGACTGGATGTCTTCCGCCAATGAAGCCCCACCGTCCGGCGGTCTGCCGGACTGGCTCAGCGCCGGCGCTGCGAGTATGAGCGCATCGAGTACCGATACCCCATCCTTGGGGGCGGAGGTCTTCCCGTCGGCACAGCCGGCGCAGCCGTCCGGCGATCTGCCGGATTGGCTGAACCCGCCGGCCCAGGCTGATCTGCCGGACTGGTTGTCGGGAAGCGGAGATGCGCACCTGGCGGACGATACGCCGGATTGGCTGAAACCGGAGCCGGCGGCTCCACCCACCCCGGGGCAGGCTGATCTGCCCGATTGGATGGCGTCTGCCAATGCAAGCGCCCCGGCCGAACTGCCGGACTGGATGACGGGTGCTGGAGAAAGCGCCCCGGCCGAACTGCCCGATTGGATGGCGTCTACGGATGAGAGTGCCCCGGGTGAACTGCCCGATTGGATGGCGCCTGCTGAGGCGAGCGCCCCAGGCGGCCTGCCCGACTGGCTCAGCCCGGCGGGCGCCGCCGCAGGAGCGGAGGTCTTCCCGGCCGCGCCGCAGGCAGAAGCCCCGGCTCAGGCGACCGAACTGCCGGACTGGATGGCCGCGGCGGGTGACGAAGCGCTGTCTGACTGGCTGACGCCGTCTGCCGGTGCGGCGGCTTCCCCGGCGGCTCCAGATAGCGCCGCAGCAGACCGCGCTGCGCCGGGCGCGGCTCCGGCCTCTTCAACCGCAGCCGGTGAAGTGCCGGATTGGCTGAGCGCCGGCGGCGACGCCGCCTGGCCGGGTGATGAAGAACTGGATTGGCTCAGCAGCGCGGCTGACGAGGCGGCCGAGACCCCCGGCGCGGCCGGCGAGCCTGCCGCAGACGCCGGCCTGGGGGCGGGCGAACCTTCCGGCGCAGCAGAGCTGTTTGAGACCCCAGATTGGTTGGTCCAGCCTGATCATGGGGCTGCCCTGGAGCCGGCGGCCCAGCCGGGCATGCCAGACTGGATGGCGGCAATTGCCGGCGCCACGCCCGGTTTCTCCACGGCTGCCGATGGCAGCGCACTGGGCGAAGGCGACCTGAGCTGGCTGGAGCAGGTGCAGCCGGAGGACGGTGAAGCCGGCGACAGCGCCTCGGGCGATCGGGTGGCTGAACTGCCCGCTGCCGATGTGGGCCTGCCGACCTGGGTGGCGCAGGAGCCGGACGAAGCCGGGCTGGCGGCTGCCGCCCCTGCCGACCTGGCGCCCTCTGAACTGCCCGGTTGGCTGCAGGCGATGCGCCCGGTGGGGGCGGTGGGCGCGGCGGCTGCCGCCGCCGATGAGAGTGAGGGTGTGGCTGGGGCCGGCCCGCTGGCTGGGCTGCGCGGCGCGCTGCGCGCCGAGCCGGATATCTCGCAGGCCACTCGTCCGCCGGCTTATACCGGACGGTTGGTTGTTTCCGATCTGCATCGCACGCAGGCCGAACTGCTTGGCCAGCTGGTGGCGCAGGAAGGGCAGAACCCGCCGCCGCCCGGCAAACCGGCGATCACCTCGCTGGGCGTGCTGCGCCTGGCGATGGCTTTCCTGTTGATCCTGCCGGTGGCGCTGTCGTTGTTCACTGGCTATCCGCCGGCGGCTGCTCCGGCGATGGCGCCGGAAGTGGCGACGGCGCTGGAACTGCTGCGCAGCGTGCCGCCCCAATCGCCGGTGCTGTTGGCGGTCGATTATCAGCCGGGGTACTCGGGCGAACTGGACCCAATCATGCAGGTTGTGCTGCGGCAGCTGTCTGAGCGCCAGGCCTATCTGGCGATGGTCTCCACGCTGCCCACCGGGCCGCTGCAGGCCGAGCATTTGCTGGCCGTTTCGCGGCAGGCCCAGGGGCCGGCATGGCAGTCGCCGCAGGATTATACCAACCTGGGGCTGGTCCCCGGCGGCGCTTCCGGCCTGCTGGCGTTTGCCGTCTGCCCGGCGGCAGTGCTGCCGTTGGATGTGAATGGCGAACCGGTCTGGCAGACCCAGGCCGGGCTGCGCCAGCCCGGCGGGCTGGCGGGCTTCAAGCTGTTGATCGTTGCGGTGGATGACCCTGAAACGGCGCGCAGTTGGATCGAGCAGGTGCACCGCCCGCTGGCGGGGTCGCTGCCGCTGGTGGTGGTGAGCAGCGCCCAGGCCGAGCCGATGGTGCGCCCGTATTATGACGCCGGGCAGGTGCAGGGGCTGGTCAGCGGGCTGTACGGTGCAGCGGCCCTGGAATGGGCCACCGTGCAAGCTGGCGCCGGCACCCGCTACTGGCCGGCCTATACCGTCGGCATGCTGGTGGCCGGCGTCTTGATGCTGGTGGGCATCCTGTTCAACCTGATCAGCCGTTGGAACGCGAACCGCAAGGCCTCCCGCCCGGCGGATCGCCCGGCGGCGGGCAGCCAGGGTGAGGCGAAATCATGAACGGAATCGACCTGAGCACGCTGCTGGGCGGATTGGTGGGTTTCTTGCTCACCCTGATGGTGTTTAGCTATCTATTTGGCGACAACGTGCTGTTCCGCACCGCGATCCATATCTTCATCGGGGTCGCCGCCGGTTACACGGCGGCGGTGGTGATCACCAATCTGATCGTGCCGCGGCTGGTGCTGCCGTTCCTATCAGGTATGCCCGACCAGATGCTGCTGGCGGCTGTGCCGCTGCTGGGAGCGCTGCTGCTGCTCAGCAAGGCCACCACCCGGCTGGCGGGGCTGGGCAGCCCGGTGATGGCCTTCCTGGTCGGCGTGGGCGCGGCGGCGCTGATCGGCGGCGCTGTGCTGGGCACGCTGCTGCCCCAGGTGCGCGCCGGCATCCAGCAGATTGACCGCAGCGACGCGCTGACCGTGCTCAACGGGTTGGTGATCCTGGCCGGCACCCTTGCGACGCTGGCGTATTTCCAGTTCAACCTCAGCCCACGCCTCAGCGCCGGCTCGCCCGGCCTGCTGCTGCGCGGCGTGTCTGCCACCGGGCAGGTCTTCATCGCGGTCACGCTGGGGACGATCTTCGCCGGGGTGTACGCGGCGGCGCTGGCAGCGCTGATCGAGCGCTGGGATGCGATCATCCACCTGATCCTGGTCTTGATTACACCGGCGGCCTGATATGACTTCGTTGCTCGATGCAGATTCCTTCCTGGTTGTAGATGTCGGCACGGTGAACACCCGCGCGGTGCTCTTTGATGTGGTCGAGGGGCGTTACCGCTTTGTGGCCTCCGGCACGGCGCCGTCCACCGCTAAAGCTCCCTTCAATAATGTTGGCGAAGGCGTGCGGCTGGCGCTGGACCGCTTGCAGACGATCACCGGACGCACGCTGATCGGCGCGGATGAGCAGTTGATCATCCCTTCCGCACCAGACGGCTCGGGAATTGACCGTTTCGCCGCCACGCTCTCGGCCGGCGAGCCGCTCAAGGTGGTGGTGGTGGGCCTGCTGGAAGATATCAGCCTGGAAAGCGCCCGGCGGCTGGCGGCCTCCACGTATGCTAACGTGCAGGGGGCGTTCAGCCTGAATGACCGCCGGCGCACCGACACGCGCATTAACCTGCTGCTGCGCCAACGCCCGGACCTGATCATCGCCGCGGGCGGGACGCAGGGCGGCGCGTCGCAGTCGGTGATCCAGATGCTGGAGGCGGTTGGCCTGTACGGCTATCTGACCGGCAGCAGCGGCCGTCCGGAACTGCTGTTCGCTGGCAACGATAGCCTCAAAGACGAAATCCAGGAGAGCCTGGGCCCGGTCACCAACCTGCATTTTGCCCCCAACCTGCGGCCCGATCTGGAGACCGAGCAGATCGAAGGCGCACGAGCCGAGATGGCGCGCATGTACACTCAGGTGCGAGCGAAGCAGATCCCCGGGGTGGACGAGTTGAACCGCTGGGCCGGCGGCGGGCTGCTGCCCACCGCCAGCGCCTTTGGGCGCATCGTGCGCATCCAGAGCAAGACCCACGCCACCCGTAAAGGTGTCCTGGGGATCGACCTGGGCGCGGGGGCGATCAGCGTGGCGGCGGCGTATGACGGCAGCCTGTCGTTAAACGTTTTTCCACAGTATGGGATGGGCAGTCCGGTGTATGAGAGCGACCCCGGCGCGCTGGAGGCGATCTCCAGCTGGCTGGCATTGGATATGCCGCTTGACGACCTGCGCGACTACCTGTACAACAAAGCCCTGCTGCCCGACAGCCTGCCGGCTACGGCGGAAGAGATGGCGATCGAGCAGGCGCTGGCGCGCTATCTGATGCGTAGCGCCCTGAAAGCGGCCGCCCCGGGTTTCCCGGCGGCCGCCCAACCGCTGGCAACCGGGCTGCTGCCGGCCTTCGAGCCGATCATCGCCGCCGGCGGGGTGCTGGCGGGCGCGCCCAACGTGGCTCACAGCACGCTGATGATGCTGGATGGAATCCAGCCGACCGGGATCACCACGATGGTGCTGGACCAGCACAACATGGTATCGGCGTTGGGGGCGGCTGCGGCGCAAAACCCCACCCTGGTGGTGCAGGTGCTCGATTCCAATTCGCTGCTGCATATCGGCACGGTGATTGCGCCGCTGGCGCGCGTGCGCAGCGGTGAGCCGGTGCTGCGGTTGAAGATCGTCTATGAGAGCGGATACGAAGCCTCGCTGGAGGTCAAGCAGGGCAGCCTGGAGATGCTGCCGCTGCCGGCTGGGCAGATGGCGAAGCTGCAGCTGCAGCCGCTGCACCGCGCCGATATTGGCATGGGCGCGCCGGGGCGCGGCGGCGGTTTGCGCGTGATGGGCGGCGTGCTGGGGGTGATTATCGACGCCCGCGGCCGCCCACTGAACCTGCCGGCCGACCGGGGGCGCAGGGCCGAGCTGTATAAAAAATGGTTGTGGAACCTGGGAGGCCAGTAGCATGCTAGCGCCGGTGACCCATATCTTGCCGCTGACCACCATCCGCCGCACCCGGCTGCTGCCGGCGCCCGGCAAAGTGCTGGTGCGCGCCGGGCAGAAGGTCGGCCCGAGCGATGTGCTGGCCGAGACAACCGCCAACGCCGATTACCTGTTGGTGGACATCGCCCGCGGCCTGGGGCTGCCGGCCGAGAAAGCCGATAAGCACCTGAAGGTGCACGAAGGCGATCAGCTGGCTGAGAAAGACATCCTGGCCGGCCCGGTGGGGATCTTCAAACGGGTGATCCGCTGCCCGCGTGACGGGCGGGTGATGCTGGCTGGCAACGGCCAGGTGCTGCTGGAAACGCTCAGCAAACCGCTGCAGATCAAGGCCGGGCTGCCGGGCGAAGTGGTGGATCTGGTGCCCGAGCGCGGCGCAGTAGTCGAAGGCACGGGGGCGCTGATCCAAGGCGTATGGGGCAACGGCCGGCTCGACTTCGGCGTGCTGACCTGCGTAGCCCGCCAGCCCGAGCACGAACTGCAGCCTTCCGACCTGGATGTGAGCATGCGCGGCTCGATCGTGCTGGCGGGGTACGGCGCCAGCGCAGAAGCGCTCAAGACGGCCGACGAGCTGCCGCTGCGCGGGCTGATCTTCTCCGGCGTGAGCGCCGCGCTGGCGCCGCAGCTGCAGCGCCTGAACATCCCGGTGATTGTGCTGGAAGGCTTTGGCCGGCGGGCCTATCACCCGGCCGCCTTCAAGCTGCTGATCAGCAGCGACCGCCGCGAACTGGCATTGAACGCCGATGCCTGGAACGCTTACAGCGGCGTTCGTCCGGAGGTGGTCATCCCCATGCCGCCTTCCGGTTTGGTCACCCCCCCGCCTGAATCGGTCCAGTTTGCGCTGGACCAGGCGGTGCGCATCCGCCGGGCGCCCTACGCCGGGGCCGCCGGTGTCCTCACTGCCATGAAGGGATCGGTGGTTTTCCCTGGCGGGCTGCGCGCCCCGGCTGCCGAAGTGCGCCTGGAAAACGGCGCAAAGGCGATTATTCCGCTGGCGAACCTTGAAGTGATCGCATAGTCGAAGAGGAGAATGCTATGAGTTTCGAAAACCTGGACCTGGATGACACCCTGAACCAAGATGCGCCGCCGCCGGTGGAAGAATCGAGCAACCGCACCTTCTTGATTATTGCGGCGGCCCTGGGCGGCATTGCCCTGCTGGCGCTGGTGTGCATCGCTGTGTATGCCCTGGTGCTGCTGCCGCGCTCGCGCGCCGGTACCGTTGCCCGCCAGGCCACCCTGGATGCTCAGCAGACCGAAGTAGAAGCGATTGTGCAGCAGACCTCCACCTCCGCGGCCGAGACGGCGATTGTGGCGGCCTATACGGCTACCCCCACCAACACCCCGGTCCCGCCCACGCCCACCATCACGCTGACCCCCACCCCGGTTGTGGCGCAGCCCTCCGCCCCGGCGGCGGCCGCGCCAGACAGCGGCGGGGCGCCGATCTCGCCGGATGACGCCACAGCCACGGCGCGCTATGTCACATTGGAAGCGATCGTGACAATGAACGCCATGACGGCGACGGCGCGCGGCGCCGTCCAACCCACTGCCATGCCCCAGACCGGCTTTGCCGATGAAGTGGGCCTGCCGGTGATGCTGGGCCTGGCTGTGCTGCTGGCAGCGGTGATCTTCCTGGCGCGCAAGCTGCGCACCGCCTGATGCGGGATGCATGAGGGTCGAACGCGCGCGGGCCATTCCACTCTTTAAGGAGATCCACCTCTTTTCAGGGATGGATGAAGCGCAGCTGTCCAGGGCCGCCGGTTTTTTCAAAGAGGTGGTCTACCAACCCGGGCAGCTGATCTGTGAGCAGGGCGGCCCGGCCGATGCCTTCTATATCATCCAACAGGGCGATGTCATTTTTAGCACCCGATTGAAAAATGAAGACCGCCAGTTGGATATGCTCACCACGGGCGATTACTTCGGCGAGGAGGGCCTGATCCTTCACCGTCCCCGGGCAGCAACCGCTCGGGCAAATGGTGAGGTGACCCTCCTCGTTTCGGAGAAACAGGCCTTCCACAAGCTGCTGGCCGAGTTCCCCCACGTGGGCAATTACCTGAACTGGATTATCTACAGCCGCCAGTTCATCCGCCGCTACCCGTTCAGCTGGCTGAACGAGAACGAGACCGTCTACCAGGTGCGCCGCAAGCACCCGGCCTACCTGCTGCTGACGCTGGTCCTGCCGTTCCTGCTGCTGCTGCTGGGGGGGCTGATCGTGACGTTTACACTGTGGGCGGTATTAACCGGCCCGCTGCAGACCGGCGCGCTGATCGTGGGCAGCCTGTTAGCGTTCAGCGCTGCCGCCTGGGGGCTGTGGAACTGGATCGACTGGGGCAACGATTATTACATCGTCACCAACCAGCGCGTGGTGTGGATCGAACGGGTGCTGTGGTTGTACGAGAGCCAGGTGGAAGCACCGCTGGACCAGGTGCGCGGCACCAAGATCCTGACCAGCCTGGTGGGGCGCTGGCTGGGGTATGGCGATATCGTCGTCACCACCTATACCGGCGAAGTGCCGCTGCGCCTGGTGAGCGACCCGTACCAGATGGACGCGGTGATCCGTGAGTTCTGGCGGCGCCACCAGCGCCTGGCGGTGGAGGCGCAGAAGTCGGAAACCGAGCGCGAGGTGCTGAAGATCCTGAAGCGCGAGCCGTCTGGCCCGCCGCCGCCGCTGGCTGCCGCGGCAGCCAGCCGCCGCCAGACGCGCCGCCAGGAGACCCGTCCCGGTGAAGCCGAGGAACTGGGCTTCGGCGAGCGCTACTTTGGCAACTGGTTCCGCATGCGCACCGAAGTGGGCGATGTAATTACCTACCGCAAGCACTGGCTGGTGCTGCTGGGGAAGACCTTGCGACCGGGGGTGGTGCTGCTGACGCTGTTTGGACTGTTCGTGGTCAGCCTGGTGCTGTACTTCAACGGCAGCCTGGCGGCCGATATGCTGGCGGTGATCGACGGCCTGTCGCTGGTGGTGAGCATTCCGGTATTCGTATGGTGGATGTATAATTATTTGGATTGGTCGAACGATATTTACCAGATCACCAAGGACAGCATTTACGACATCGAGCGCAAGCCGCTGGGCACTGAGAACCGCACTTCCGCTCCGCTGGACCGGGTGATCAGCCTGAACCACGAACGCCGGGGTTTTATCGGCTACCTGTTCAATTTTGGGAACGTGATGGTAAACGTGGGCGACGCCAAGCTGACCTTCGACGGGGTGTACCAACCGGCCCGGGTGCAGCAGGATATCTTCCGCCGCATGCAGCAGCTGCAGCTGCAGAAGCAGAAAGCCGAAATCGCCCGCGAGCGCGACCGCATCCTGAACCTGCTGGAGATCTACCATGATAAGGTATATGAGGATGACGGCGATGATGTTGAAGGATAAGGTTGTAGAGAGGTAGAAAGCGATGGCATTACGAGAAATTGTGACTGTTCCGGCGCCGGTGCTGCGCAAGAAGGCGCGCAAGGTGACCGATTTTGGTCCCGAACTGCAGACGCTGATCGATGACATGGTGGAGACGATGCGCGAAGCCCCCGGGGTGGGGTTGGCGGCGCCGCAGATTGACGTTCCGCTGCGGGTGATCGTGGTGGAGTTTGGCGACGAAGACGACGACGATGCGCCGCTGAAGCTGTATACGATGGTCAACCCCGAGATCGTGCGCACCTCGGAAGACCAGGTGGTTGGCACGGAAGGCTGCCTGTCGATCCCGAACTTTATCGGGGATGTGGAACGCACCAACGAGATCACCATCAAAGGCCAGAACCGCCACGGTCAGCCGGTGCGGGTCAAGGCTTCCGGCTGGCTGGCGCGCATCTTCCAGCATGAGATCGATCACCTGGAAGGCGTGTTGTTCACCGACCGGGCGCTGAAAATCTGGAAACCGGCTGAAGGAGAAGCGATCCCGCGCGATTAATGCTGCTGACACATCTGTCGCTGACCAACTTTCGCAGTTTCGCCCGCCTGGATTTGGATGTTCCGGGCGGGCCGGTTTTGTTGGTGGGGGGCAACGCCCAGGGCAAGACCAGCCTGTTGGAGGCGGTCTATTACCTGGCGACCTTCACCTCGTTCCATGCCGGCGCCGACCGGCAGCTGGTCAGCTTCCAGGTGGAGCACGAGCCGCTGGCAGTGACGCGCATTGTGGCCGATTTCCGGCGCAGCCTGGGCGAGATCGGGCCGGGGACATCGCACCGCATGGAAGTGCGCCTGATCCTGGACGCCGCCAGCGGCCTGCCGCGCTTGCGCAAAGAAGTGATTGTGGACGGCGTGCCGCGCAAGGTGGGCGAAGCGATGGGCGTCTTCAACGCCGTGTTGTTCCTGCCGCACATGCTGCGCATTGTGGAAGGTGCGCCCGATGAGCGCCGGCGCTACCTGAACCTGGCCCTGGGGCAGGTCTGGCCGCGCTACGCCGCCGACCTGGCTGAGTACACGCGCATCCTGACCCAGCGCAACGCGCTGCTGAAGACGCTGGCTGAGCGCGGCGGCGACCCGGCGCAGCTGGATTATTGGGACGACCAGGTGGCCCAGCTGGGCGGCGGGCTGATCCATGCCCGAATCCAGGCGGTGCAGGAGATCGAGCGCATTGCGCGCCCGATCCACCACCAGCTGACCCGCGGCCAGGAAGTGCTGCGCCTGGATTACCAGCCCGCCTTTGACCCGTTCCCCACCTCGCCGCTGCAGTTGGGGCTGCCGTTGAAGACCAGCCTGGACCGGCAGGGCCTCTCGCAGGATAAGATCGGCAAGGGCTTCCGCGAAGCGCTGGCGCGCGCCCGCCGCGAGGATATCGCCCGCGGCACAACCAGCCTTGGCCCGCACCGGGACGAGCTGCGCTTCTTCAGCAATGGCATCGACCTGGGGATCTATGGCTCGCGCGGCCAGGGGCGCACGGCAGTGCTGGCGCTCAAGCTGGGCGAGGTGGCCTGGATGAAAGAAAAAACCGGCCACTGGCCGGTGCTGCTGCTGGATGAAGTGCTGGCAGAACTGGACCCCGCCCGGCGGGTCGACCTGCTTGCACGGCTGCTAGAGAGCGAACAGGCTATGCTCACCACCACCGACCTGGACCTGTACTCGAGCGAATATGTGCACCGCTCGACGGTCTGGCAGGTGCAGTCAGGCCAGGTTGGGTCCGGCCCGGTGACGCCCGGCCCGGTGACGCCCGGCCCGGCAAACCCATAGTGCCCAGCCCGGGCGTCAGGTTTTGACCGGCAGGAGCGGGTTCTTGGCCGGCAGGCCCACCCGGCGTGGATACCCGGACGGCGTAGCCGCCACTTTATCCACCACCACCAGGTAGCGCTGCTCAACCACCCCCGGCAGGGTGACCGGCACCAGCCGGCGCAGGTGACCGCCCAACACCCGGTTGGCGTGCTCGGAATCGTGCGCCTCGGCCGGGGCGCTCTCGCCTTTCATAGCCAGTGCCGCCCCGCCCACGCGCGCCAGCGGCAGCAGGTATTCCACCAGTACCGGCAGCACCGCCACGGCCCGCGCCAGCGCCCAGTCATAGGCCTGGCGGTGAGCTTTTAGCTGCCCCACGGCTTCGGCGCGCTCGGTCAGCACCTGCACCCCGTCCAGTTTGAGCGTTTTGGCCACGTGGCGGCAGAAATCGGCCTTCTTGCCCACCGATTCGACCAGGGTCAACTGCATAGCCGGGTTGAGGAGCTTCAGCGCCAGCCCGGGGAAACCGGCCCCGGTGCCCACGTCGATGACGCGCTCCATTGGAGCGCCCTGCATCACCAGCAGGCAGGTCAGCGAATCGAGGAAGTGCTTGGTGCGGATGCCCTCCGGTTCGCGGATGGCAGTCAGGTTCATTTTCGCGTTCCAATTCAACAGCTCTCGCTCGTAGGTCTCGAACGCAGTGATCTGCAGCGGCGTCAGGCTGATCCCCAACAGGCTGCGGGCGGCGGCAGCAAGTTCTTTCATGGCGGTAATTATAGTGGATCGCCCCCCAGTTGTGGGGGGCGATCCGGGATCAGAATTGGGGAGTAGCGGCGGGCTACTCGGCCGGAGCGGCAGGCGGCGGGAAGTCGGCCACTGCAGCGGATTTCTTGGCCCGGCTGCGGCGCACCAGCGCCCGGATGATCAGGAACGGCGGCAGCACAAAGATCAACGACAGCACCAGCAGCACCGGCAGCAGGTAGATCAGCAGCCACAGCACCACCTCAACCAGGCCCTGCATCGTGCGTACCAGGGCTTCCAGGGCGTCTTTGGCCACGCCCTGCGGCTGCCAGCCGCCGATCTCGATCGGCTGCACGGCTGCATCGGCCACCAGGTCGACGCTGATCGACGACAGCGCCGAGGCTTCATCGTAGTACTTGATCTGGCCCTTGATCACCTCGATCTGCTCGCGGATCGAGACCAGCTGCTGGTAGACCGCCAGCACGTCTTCGGTGCGGTTGGCGTCTTCCATGATGCGGGTGAGTTCTTTCTCGGCCGCTTCCAGGTTGGCCAGGCGAGACTGCAGGTCCACATATTCGCTGGTCACATCCTGGCTGGTGATGGTCACATTGCGCGGCTCCTGGCCGCTTTCAGCCTGGATGCGCTGCATGGCCTCATCCATGCGCCCGGCGGGGACGCGGATGGTGATGTTGGCGCGCGGCACTTCGATGCCGGTGTTGGAATACTCCTTGTACAGGTTAGCGCCGACCACGAAGCCGCCCATCTCTTTGGCCAGGGCGCGAATGCGTTCCATCGAAGCCCCGGGATCCGGGACGGTGATGGTCAGGCTGCCGTTGGTGATCACAATGCGCTCTTGAGCGGCGGCGGTGTTAGCAGACTGTCCGGTGGCGGCGTCGTAGGCTTTGGACTCGGCCGCCGGGGCTTCCATAACCGGCGCAGCTGGGGCCGCGGCGGGAGCGCCGCCGCCATAGCCTTCAACGGAGCGAGCTTCCATCTCGAGCGGGGCTGCTGCACTGGCGCAGGCAGACAGCAGCAGGGTCAAGACAAGCAGGGCGGCCAACAGGCGAAACATCGAATGGGTTCGGGTGGACATATCTTCCTCCTTAGGATTGAGCTTGAACCCTGGACGCTTCAGTTATACCGGATGTTCCAGCCGGCGCTTGACAAAGCGCTGACATCGGTTTGACAGCGCCGCCGGCGGGAACCGGCGGCGGCGGCTTATGCGATGGTCACCAACCGGCAGCCAGGCGCTGGACGTGGCGTTCGGGCAGCCCGGCGCGCAGCATGCGCTCCTGCACCGCGGGGATGTCATAGCTGACCCGCCGGTAGTTCCAGATGTTGGTTTCGGTGTCGAAGATGGCGAAGGAGGCGCGCGGGTCTCGGTCGCGCGGCTGGCCGACCGAACCGGGGTTGGCGATGGCCCGCCCGGGCAGGGTGACCTCGATGTTTGGATCGGGGATGTTCAGGTGGGCCAGGTTGTAGCTGTCTTGCAGTGAGTAAATCACCGGCAGGTGGGTATGGCCAACGAAACACAGGTTGGTGTCGAAATAGTCGAAGCTGAGCGTGGCGGTGCGTGTGTCCAGCAGGTACTCCCACACCGGGTGGCGCGGGCTGCCATGCGTCAGGGTCACTTCGTCCTGGCGCAGCTTTTCCGGCAGGCTGCCCAGGAAGGCGCGGCTGTCGGAGGTGAGCGCCTGCTGGGTCCACTGGATGGCGATACGCGCCTCGGGGTTGAAAGTGGCCGAATCGATCTGCTTAAGGGCGGCGGCGTCATGGTTGCCGATGATGCACTGCAGGTTGGGCAGGCGGCGCACCCGGCTGACGCACTCGTTCGGGTCTGGGCCGTAGCCGACAATGTCGCCCAGGCACCAGGCAGCATCAAAAAAACCTGCCTGGGAGATCACGGCTTCCAGGGCGGTCAGGTTGGCATGGATATCGGAGATGACTAAAACTCGCATTGCGTCTCGGGGTGTACCAATCTAAGCTGAGTTAACAGAGAATTATACTATTACTCCGGTCCTAATCGCTGCCAGGTGTGGTAAATACTCAACTGCCCGCCTTCGCCATCGGCGTGGAAGCGCCGGCTGACCTGGAACCCGGCGGCGGCAGCCAACCCGGTCAGCTCTTGATCGTCGAAATGGTGCACATAGCGCAGCCCGGCGCCGTCCTGACGCCAGTCCAGCAGGTAGTCGCCGGGGTCGACCGTGGCCGGGTCAATCCCGGCGGCCTGCCAGGGCTGGATGCGCTGGCGCAGGCGCGGGCTGTTCAGGAACTGCCAGCAGGAAAGCTCCAGCCGCCCGCCGGGCAGCAGCAGTTGACCGGCGCCGTCCAGCAGCGCCTGGCGAGCCGCCGCGCCGGGCAGGTGATGCAGCACGGCGAACAGCGTGATCACCGCAAAGCGCCGGCCCGGCAGGGCCGCCTGCCAGCCCGGCGCGGCCAGGTCGGCTTCGACAAACTCGAGCGTTCCCGGCGGGGCGCCGGCCGACTCCCGACGGGCGTCCAGCAGGGCGGGGGCGAAGTCGACCCCGGTGTAGCCCGCGGTGTGGCCGCGCCCCAGCAGCACGCGCCCCAACTCGCCGTTGCCGCAGCCCAGGTCCAGCACGGCAGCCCCGGCGGGCAGCTCTTCCACGATGCGCCACACACCCGGCTGCAGGCGCTGGCGGGTGGCCGAAAAGGAGCGGGCGAAGGTCTGGTAAAATTGACGGTTGAGTTCAACCAATTGATTAGCGGTAGAAAGGTCCACGCGAGGTATTATAAATGGTCCCTAAAGCAGAAAAGCAGCCGACCTGGCACGAACTGCGGGCAGTTTCTCCCGAGAAGCTGGCGGTAGCGCGCCAGGTGCTGGAGGCGGTGCGCCGCGGCCGGGAGGTGACGGATGCGGTGCGCCGGTTTCCGCTGCCAGACGGCGGTTATGCGGCCAAGTCGCTGCTGGTGGCGGCCTATCGCGGGTTGGTGGCAAGCGGCGAATGGGCGGAAGACCCGCAGCTGCTCAAGCGCATCCGCTTGAAGCCGGTGCGCACGCTGTCGGGCGTCACCACGGTCACCGTGCTGACCATGCCCTACCCGTGCCCGGGCAAGTGCATCTTCTGCCCCACCGACGTGCGCATGCCGAAGAGCTATATCCAGGACGAACCGGGCGCCCGGCGGGCGCTGGAGCACGATTTTGACCCCTACGCCCAGGTGGCGGCGCGCATCCAGGCCCTGGAAGCGGTGGGCCACCCGACCGATAAGATCGAGCTGCTGGTGCTGGGCGGCACGTGGAGCGCCTACCGCCGCGATTACCAGCAGTGGTTTATCCATCGCCTGTTCGATGCGATGAACGGCGCCGAGCTGCCCAGCCTGGAAGCGGCCCAGGCGTATAACGAGACCGCCGCCCACCGCAACGTGGGGTTGGTGATCGAGACCCGCCCGGATGAGATCACCCCGCAGGAACTGGCCTGGCTGCGCCGGTTAGGGGTGACCAAGGTACAGCTGGGTGTGCAGAGCCTGGATGACGGCTTGCTGGCGCTGAACCGGCGCGGTCACAGCGCCGCCCAGGCCAAGCAGGCGGTGGACCTGCTGCGCGCCGCCGGGTTCAAGATTGTGCTGCACTGGATGCCCAACCTGTACGGCGCAACTCCGCAGGGCGACCGGGAGGACTTCGCCCGGCTGTGGGACGGCTGCTGCCCGGATGAGATCAAGATCTACCCCAACCAGCTGCTCAAGGAAGCCGAACTGTACGCGGTCTGGCAGCGCGGCGAATACAGACCGTACACCACCCAGGAGCTGATCGACCTGATCGCGGATATCAAGCCCGGCATCCCGCGCTACTGCCGGGTCAACCGGGTGATCCGCGATATCCCGTCGACCTATGTGGTGGAGGGCAACCGGCGCACCAGCCTGCGCCAGGATGTGCACGCCGAACTGCAGCGGCGCGGCCAGGCCTGCCGCTGCATCCGCTGCCGCGAGGTGGGCGAGCAGAAGGTGGACCCGGCGCAGCTGGCGCTGCACGACCTGGTGTATGCCACGCCGGGCGCCGAGGAGCACTTCCTGTCCTTTGACACTCCGAGCGACCATCTGGCGGGCTTCCTGCGCCTGTCGCTGCCCGGCGCGGGGTGGGGCGGGCCGGACGGCGCGCCCGAGTGCGGCTTAGCTGACCTGCAGGGCGCGGCGATCATCCGCGAGGTGCACGTCTATGGTCAAGCGCTGGCGGTGGGCGCGGAAGAGACCGGCGCAGCCCAGCACAGCGGCCTGGGCACGCGCCTGGTTGAAGAAGCGGCCCGCCTGGCGCAGCAGCGCGGCTTCCGCCGCCTGGCGGTGATCTCGGCGGTCGGCACCCGCCAATATTACCGCCGCCTGGGGTTCCACAGCGGCGAGCTGTACCTGGCGCGTGATCTGGAGTCATGACACTTGACGTAAGGATAACAGGATAGTATTCCATTGCGCTGAATGACAAATTCTGTGAAAATAGGCCATAACTGTAAGATAGTTCTCTGATCCGATAAACACGAAAGGGTGAGCCGAAATGACCAAATCCGTCGATTTCCCGGGGCTGCGTAAGTTCGAGCCGATCAAACTGAACCTGCGCCGCCCGGTTCCCTCAGACATCGATATTGCCCAGGAAGCCCAGCTGAAGCTGATCCAGAAAGTGGCTGAAGAAGTGGGTTTGCTGCCTGAGGAGCTGGAACTGCATGGTAATTACAAGGCCAAGGTCCGCCTGGATGTGCTTGATCGCCTGAAGGACGTGCCGGATGGCAAGTACATTGACGTGACCGCCATCACCCCCACCCCGTTGGGGGAAGGCAAATCGACCACGATGGTCGGGCTGAGCCAGGCGCTCGGCGCGCACCTGGGCAAGCGGGTCTTCACCTGCATCCGCCAGCCCAGCCAGGGCCCGACCTTTGGCATCAAGGGTGGGGCAGCCGGCGGCGGTTACAGCCAGGTTATCCCGATGGAAGAGTTCAACCTGCACCTGACCGGCGACATCCACGCCATCACCGCGGCCAACAACCTGCTGGCGGCGGCGATTGACGCCCGCATCTATCATGAATGCAAGCAGCCCGATGACGAGAAGCTGTTCAACGCCCTGTGCCCGGCCGATAAGCAGGGCAAGCGGCGCTTCTCCCCGTCGATGATCCGCCGCCTGAAGAAGCTGGGCATCGACAAGACCGACCCGAACGAACTGACCAAGGAAGAGAAGTCTCGCTTCGCTCGCCTGGACATCAACCCCGCCACGCTCACCTGGCGCCGGGTGGTCGACACCAATGACCGCTTCCTGCGCGAGATCGAGATCGGTCTGGGGCCGGAAGAAGGCATGCCGCGCCGCACCGGTTATGACATCACCGTGGCCTCCGAGATCATGGCTATCCTGGCCCTGACCGCCGACCTGGCTGATATGCGCGAGCGCATGGGCAAGATCGTGATCGGCACCAGCCACAAGGGCGAGGCCGTCACCGCTGAAGACCTGGGTGTGGCGGGCGCCATGACCGTGCTGATGAAGGACGCCATCAAGCCCACCCTGATGCAGACCCTGGAAGGCACCCCGGTGTTCGTTCACGCCGGCCCGTTCGCCAACATCGCCCACGGACAGAACTCGATCATCGCCGACCGGATCGCCCTGAAGCTGGCCGATTACGTGGTGACCGAGTCGGGCTTTGGCGCCGACATCGGCATGGAAAAGTTCTTCGATATCAAGTGCCGCTATTCCGGGCTGGTGCCGCAGGTGGTGGTGATGGTCGCCACGGTACGAGCGCTGAAGATGCACGGCGGCGGCCCGAAGGTGGTCGCCGGTCGTCCGCTGGCGGCGGCTTACACCGAAGAGAACCTGGACCTGCTGCGCGCCGGTCTGTGCAACCTGCAGCACCACATCCGCAACGCCCGCAAGTACGGCGTGAACGTGGTGGTGGCAGTCAACTCGTTTGCCACCGATACCCCGGCTGAGGTCGAGCTGGTGCGGGCGGCGGCAGTGGATGCCGGCGCGGAAGACGCGGTGGTCTGCACGCACTGGATGGATGGCGGCGCCGGGGCGGTCAAGCTGGGCGAAGCGGTGATCAAAGCGGCCGAGAAGCCAACCCACTTCAAGTTCCTGTATGACCTGAACCTGTCGATCAAGGAAAAGATCGAGATCATCTGCAAAGAGATCTACGGCGCCGACGGCGTGGAGTACCTGCCCGAAGCCGAAGAGAAGATCGCCCTATACACCCGCCTGGGCTTTGACAACCTGCCGCTGTGCATGGCCAAGACCCACCTGAGCCTGAGCCATGACCCCGAACTGAAGGGCGAGCCGAAGGGCTTTGTGGTGCCGATCCGCGACATCCGCGCCTCGGTTGGCGCCGGGTTCCTGTACCCGCTGCTGGGCACGATGCGCACCATGCCGGGCCTGCCCACCCGCCCGGTGTTCTACGATGTGGACCTGGACCTGGAGACAGGCCGCGTGCTGGGCCTGTTCTAAGGCCGCAGATCGTAGGCTGATCGTAGGGAGATTGTAGACCGTACGTCAAGCGGAGAAGCGACAATCCTGATAAGATAACGCTAGATGCGTTTCTTCTCCTCCTTGAGAGAGCGCCGGGCGGGACGGTGACCCCCCGGCGCTCTACTGTTTAACCTTCCGGTGTTTCGTCCGCCGCAGGCGGGCGGTACAGGCGCAGCACGAGCAGGCGGCGTGTGGCGGGGCCGGCGGCAAACGGCTGGGCGATGCGATAGCCGGGCAGCCAGGCCACCTGCCCGGCAACGGTCAGCAGCGGCCAGGCGGGGCGCGCCCGGCGCGGCAGGCGCTGGTTGATCATGAAATCGGACAGCTTGAGCGAATGGCCCTGCAGCCCCAACGGGCGGAAGCGGTCACCCGCACGGCGGCGGCGCAGCGCCGGCGGCCCGGGCAGGCGTTCCAGGTCCAGGTAAGCGGTATACGGGTCGGTGTTGGCAGCAGCCAGCGCCTGCGCGTCGACGCCGGGCGGCAGCCGATCTGCGGGCAGCAGATCCGCCTGCAGCAGCCAGCCGTCCTGCAGGGCCAGCCGTCCGGGCAGCGCGATGCGCGTTTCAACCGGCGGGGCCTGAGGCCAGCCGCCGTCGGGCAGGTCGGCCTCCCAGGCGGCGATGACCAGCCGCCCGCCCTCGTCCAGCAGGCGCAGCCCGGCGACCAGGTCGGCCTGGCGGCTGCGCGGCGGGGCGGCGGCGAAGCGCCGGGCTGCCTCGACGCGTTCGAAATCGATATCACGCAGACCGGGGCGCAGGACCTCCAGCGCCTGGCGCAGCAGGCGGCGCTGCAGGGCCGGCGGTTGGCGGTTGAAGGCCGCCCGGTCCAACGAGACGCTCTCGCCGGCCGTCCGGGCGTCGATCTGCTGCCAGGCGGCGGCGGTGAGTTGGTCCAGCAGGCGGTCTTCATCGCCGATGACCTGGGCCATGCGCACCAACCGGCCGCGCACGCCCGGGTTGAGCTGCTCCAGGTAGGGCAGGGTTTCGTGGCGCAGGCGGTTGCGGTAGTAGCGCAGATCATCGTTGGTGGCGTCGTGCACGGGCTGCAGCGCGTGCACCGCCAGGTAATCCAGGATCGCCTGGCGCGGCAGGTCCAGCAGCGGGCGCAGCAGGGCGATCGACTGGCTCCACGGGTTGGGCAGGCTGCGGAAGGCCATCCCGCTCAACCCGGATGGGCCGGCGCCGCGCAGCAGGTGCATCAGCACCGTCTCGGCCTGGTCGTCGGCGGTGTGCCCGGTGGCGACGGCGGCGCAGCCGTGCGCGGCGGCGCTCTCGAACAGGAAGCGGTAGCGCAAGGTGCGGGCCGCCTCCTCGATCGACAGGCCGTGCAGGCGGGCGTACGCCCCGGCATCGGCTTGCGCGCCGGCGAAGGGCAGGCCGCGCTCGGCGGCAGCCTGCTGCACAAAGCGCAGGTCATCCCCGGCCTGCGGGCGAAGCAGGTGGTTCAGGTGGGCCACCACCAGCGGCACGCCCAGCCGCCACAGGGCGTCCAGCAGGACCAGGCTGTCCGGTCCGCCGGACACGGCTGCCAGCAGGCGCTGGTCGTCAGAAAAATTGCCACGCACGCGCAAATTAAAAAGAATTTGTTCCAGCATCTAAAGAAGATTATAATTGGTTAAGTACCCGATATTTAGAGAAGGAGCCGCTATGGCCGAGAAGATTCTGGTTGTTGACGATGACCTCGACACCCTCCGCCTGGTCGGGTTGATGCTGGAACGTCAGGGGTACACCATTGTCGCCGCCACCAGCGGTCAGCAGGCGCTGACGCTGGCTAAAGCCGAAAAACCCACCCTGATTTTATTGGACCTGATGATGCCGGATATCGATGGGGTTGAGGTGGCCCGCCAGCTGCGCGCCAACCCTGAGACCCGTCATACATTCATTATCATGTTCACTGCCAAGGCGCAGATGGAAGACAAGCTGGTGGGGTTCGAGGCGGGCGCGGATGCTTACCTGGTCAAGCCGATCCAACCGCGCGAGCTGGTGGCCAATGTTAAGGCGGTCTTGCAGCGCTCCTCGGGTTCAGTCAATATCCCGGCGCGCGAATACAACGAGAAGGGCGAGCTGGTTGCGCTGCTATCCACTCGTGGTGGGGTGGGGGTGACAACTCTGTCGACCAACCTGGGCGTGGTGGCGGCGGCGTTAAGCAAAAAACCGGTCGTGGTATCGGACTACCGGCCTGGTCTGGGGATGATGGCGCTTGAGTTGGGCATCAACAACGCGGTGGGTTTCAGCGAGCTGTTGGGGCTGACCCCGGCGGCGATCACGCCTGAAGTGGTGGAGCGCAAGCTGAGCGACCCGGTCAGCGGGGTGCGTTTCCTGCTCTCCTCGACCCGCCCACAGGACGCCGGCCTGGCGCTGGAAGTAGAAGCCTTCGACGCAGTGACCGCCGGCCTGGCCTTCCTGGGGCGCTATATCTTCCTGGACCTGGGGCCGGGGCTGACCCCGGTCAACGCCCGCATCCTGGAGCGCTGCCAGCAGGTGGTGCTGGTCACCGAGCCGGTGGCGCAGACCCTGGCGCAAACGCGCGCCCTGTTCTCCCACCTGGTAGACCAGGGGCGCAGCGAAAGCAGCATTGCCATTGCCCTGGTCAACCGCGTGCGGGCTGGGATCCAGCTTTCGCTGGGCCAGGTGCAGGATGAATTGGGGCGACCGGTGTCGGTGGTGTTCACCGCCAACGCTGAGCTGGCTTACCAGGCGCAGTTGAACCACCAGCCGATGGTGCTGCGCCAGGCCGACGGGGTGACGCTCCAGCAGTTCAACAGCCTGGCGCAGAAGCTGCTGCAGCGCGCCCGGGCCTGAGCGGCGCGCCTGTCTTTATCAGTATCGCTTGCTCGGGAAGGAAAGATGCCCAATACGGTATGGTCCGGTATTCGCTGCGCGGCCGATATCATCCAGGAGAGCCGGCGCACGGTTGTGCTGACTGGGGCCGGGGTTTCCACGCCCTCTGGCATCCCGGACTTCCGCTCGCCCAACAGCGGCATCTGGGAGAAATTTAACCCGTTCGAGGTCGCTTCGCTGACCGCGTTCCGCTATAACCCGCAGGTCTTCTACCAGTGGATGCGCGAACTGGCGCAGGTGATCTACCGCTGCCGGCCGAACCCTGCTCATTACAGTCTGGCCCGCATGGAGCAGGCCGGGGTGGTCAAGACGATTATCACCCAGAATGTGGATGCGCTGCACCACCGGGCCGGGTCGGTGAATGTGCTGGAGATCCACGGCTCGCTGCGCACGATGACCTGCACCCGCTGTTACCAGACGGTCGCCTCCGATGAGTACCTCGGCCCATACCTGGAGACGGGAGCCATCCCGCACTGCCGCAGCTGTGGGGCGGTGCTGAAGCCCGATATGGTGCTGATGGGCGAGCAGCTACCGTCGAAGACCTGGCTGGCGGCCCAGGCGGCCTGCCGGGCCTGCGACCTGATGGTCGTGGTGGGGTCGTCGTTGGAGGTGCTGCCGGTGGCAGGGCTACCGATGCGCGCCCTGGAGAACGGCGCGCACCTGATCCTGATCAACCATTCGCAGACCTACCTGGATGTGCGCGCCGACGTGATCTTGCATGAAGACTCCGCCGACGTGCTGCCGCGCATCGCCGATGCGGTGCTTGGCCCGGCGGCTGACGCCGACGCAGCACCGGTCGAGCCGGTTGACCCGAGCTAGCGCGCCCCGCGCCGCCCGAACTGGCGCTCCAGCAGGTCCACCGGCAGGTGGATCATCGTCGGCCGCCCGTGCGGGCAGGTGCGCGGCGAGGCGCAGGCTTCCAGGTCGTTCAGCAGGGCGCGCTGTTCTTCGGGCGACAGGCTCATGCCGGCCTTGACGGCGGCGCGCTTGCATACCCGAGCGATGATGCGCGCCTCCTGCTCGGCCTGCAGCGGGGTTTCGTCTTCTTCAAAGTTCTCCACCAGCACGCGCAGGGCCGCGGCCGGGTCCAGGCTGCTGAGCAGGGCCGGCAGGCTGCGCACCAGGAAGGTGTTGGGCCCGAACGGCTCGATGGTGAAGCCCAGCCGGCCCAGCAGGTCCAGCTGGTCGGCGACCAGGCGGGCGGCTGGGGCAGGCAGCTCCACGCTGGCGGGCTGCAGCAGCGCCTGAGATGGGATGCTTGCGCCGCGCTGGGCCATGAAGCGCTCGAACAGCACGCGTTCGTGGGCGGCATGCTGGTCGATCAGGTACAGGCCGTCCGGGCCTTCGGCCACCAGGTAGCTGTTGGCCACCTGGCCGACCGGACGCAGCAGGTGGGTGTGGCGGGCGGGCAGCGGTGGTTGGGCGGCGGGGGAGGCCGGGGCAGCGGGCGTAGGCGTGCCCTGCCAGCCGCTCTGCGTGTAGTCTATCGGGGCGGGCGGATCGGAATCCGGGCCGCTGTCCGCCGTCCAGCCTTCCGGCGCCCCGCTGGAAGGCGGCTCGGTATAGGTCGAATAGTCGAGTGGTGGATAGCTGGTGGATTGGGGGGCCGGGGCGGACCAGCGCAGGGCGGCGCCGAACGGGGCCTGCGCTGCGCCTGGATCGCCCAGGGTGGGCACCGGGTTATGCGCCAGCAGCGCCCGGCGCACGGCGTTCTGCACCCCGCTGAAGACCCGCTCCGGCTCGCGAAAGCGCACCTCGGCCTTGGTCGGGTGAACGTTAACGTCCACCGTCTCGGGGTCCATTTCGATCAGCAGCACCGCCAGCGGGAAGCGCCCGACCATCAGCAGGGTGTGGTAGCCGCGCGTCAGCGCGGCGGCCAGGGCCGAGTCTTGCACCGGACGGCCGTTGATGAAGAAGAAGATATCCCGCCGGCTCTGGCGGGTGAGCGCCACCGGGCTGATGTAGCCCATCACGCCCAGACCCGGCTCGCTGGCGATCACCTCCAGCATGCGCCGGGCCACGTCGGCGCCGTACAGCAGCGCCAGGATCTCGCGCCGGTCGCCGCGCCCGCTGGTCTGGATCACCGGGCGACCGTCCTGCACCAGCTTGAAGCGCACTCCCGGATAAGCCAGCGCATAGCGCGTGACCAGGTTGTCGATGGCGCGGCGCTCGGTGGCGTCGCTCTTCAGGAACTTCAGGCGCGCCGGCACGTTGTAGAACAGGTCTTCGACGCGCACCAGCGTGCCCACAGGCGCCCCGGCGGCCTCCAGCGGGTAGACCAGGCCGCCCTCCACCCGCAGGCGCGCCCCGGCGGCTTCGCCGGCGGTGCGGGCGGTGACGGTCATGCGCGCCACCGATCCGATCGAGGCCAGCGCTTCGCCGCGGAACCCGAGCGTCGCCAGGCTGAACAGGTCTTGCGCCTGGTTGAGCTTGCTGGTGGCGTGCCGCTCCACCGCCAGCGGCAGCTCGGTCGGCGGGATGCCGCTGCCGTCGTCGGACACTTCAATCAGTTTCTGCCCGGCGGCCTCCACGCTGACGGTGATGGCGTGCGCCCCGGCGTCGAGCGCATTTTCGACCAGTTCCTTGACCACCGATGCCGGGCGTTCGACGACTTCGCCGGCGGCAATTTGCGAGGCGACCTCGGGGGGGAGAATATGGATGGGCATGGGCGTATTATACTGGGTATAATAGCGCCGTGCCGATTTCAACAATTTTCTTCGATCTTGACGATACCTTGTATTCAAGCGCCTGCGGGCTGTGGGGCGCCATCCGTGACCGGATGGGGCGCTACATGGTCGATGTGCTGGGTATGCCGGAAGCGGATGTGCCCGAGATCCGCCGCGACTACTTCCAGCGCTACGGGACCACGCTGCGCGGGCTGCAGATCCACCACCGCGTGGATACGGACGATTACCTGGCCTACGTGCACGATCTGCCGCTGCCCGAGTACATCGCCCCCGACCCGGCGGTGCGCAGCCTGGTCGCCGGGCTGCCGCAGCCGCGCTTCATCTTCACCAATGCCGATGCGGCCCACGCCGGGCGCGTGCTGGCCCGCCTGGAACTGACCGACCTGTTCCCGCGCATCATCGACATCCGCGCCCTGGAATGGGCCTGCAAGCCCGAGCCGCTGGCTTACCGGCGCGCCCTGCAGATCGCCGGCGGGCCGCCGCCGGAAGAGTGCCTGATGATCGACGACTCGCCGGCTAACCTGGCCCCGGCGCGCCAGCTGGGGCTGACCACCGTGCTGGTCAGCGCAGTGGGCGGGCGCGACCCGACCCTCAGCGAGCACCCCGCCGCCAGCTTCACCATCCCAACCCTGACCGACCTGCCGCAGGTGCTGCCGGAATTGTGGGCGGTTCGATGAGCAGCGCGCCGGCATCGGCAAAGCTGGTTTCGTTGGAGCAGGCGGCTGCCGGTGTGCCGAGCGGGGCGATGCTGGCATTGGGCGGCACCACGCTCTACCGCCGCCCGCTGGCCTTTGTGCGCGCCCTGCTGCGCCGTTTCCGCCAGACCGGCGAGCCGCGTGATCTGACCCTGCTGGCCTTCACCGCCGGGCTGGAGAGCGATCTGCTGGTGGGGGCGGGGATGGTCAGCCGGGTGCGCACCTGCTATTTCGGATTGGAGATCTTTGGCCTGGCGCCGATGTTCACCTACTTCGCCAACCACGCCCGCCTGGAAGTGATCGAGGAGACTGAAGCCAGCCTGGCGAATGGGCTGCGAGCACAGATTGGCGGCATCGGCTTCCTGCCCGGGCGTGGCTGGCTGGGCACCGACCTGCCGCGCCTGCGCCCGGATGTGCGCACGGTGATTGACCCGTACAGCGGCGAGGAACTGGCGGCCTTCCCGGCGATCTGCCCGGACGTGGCGGTGATCCATGCCCTGCGCGCCGACCTGGACGGCAACGCCGAGATTGGCATGCACCTCGGAGTGGATGAAGAGCTGGCCCTGTCGGCCCGGCGGGTGGTGATCACCGCCGAGCAGGTGGTGCCCGAACTGGCGCGGGCTGATATCGTCGGGCCGCTGGTGGCGCAGATAGCGCCGGCGCCGGGTGGGGCGCTGCCCAGTTCGTGCCACCCGCTGTATCCGCTGGACGGTGAGGCGTTGCTGGCTTATGCCGAACAGGTGGCAGATGACGCCTCGTTCCAGCGGTTTCTGGACCGCTGGCTGGAAGCGCGCGAGTGAGGGCTGGGATGCGCTATCGTTATGCCGATATTCTGATGTCTGCCTTCGTGGCGGTGCTGCTGGTGAGCAATATCGCCAGTTCGGCCAAGATCGTTGATTGGGGCGTAGGCCTGTTTGGTGTGGCGCTGGTCTTCGACGCCGGCACGCTGCTCTTTCCGGTCAGCTATATTTTTGGCGATGTGCTGACCGAGGTGTACGGCTATCGCTACGGACGGCGTGTCATTTGGGCCGGGTTCGGCGCGGCGCTGCTGATGAGCGCGGTGCTGTGGCTGGTGGGGCGGCTGCCGGGTGAAGCCTACTGGCAGCAGAACGTAGGCGACGCAGCCTATGCCGGCATCCTGGGCGGGGTGAGCAGCGGGGCGATTGTGGCTGCCAGCCTGGGGGCTTACTGGGTGGGCGAGTTCGCCAACTCGTATGTGCTGGCGCGGCTGAAGCTGGTCACCGGCGGGCGGCTGCTGTGGCTGCGCACCATTGGCAGCACGCTGGTCGGTGAGGGGATCGACACGCTGATCTTTATCTCGCTGGCCACGCTTTTCGGCGTGCCCGGCTTTGTGCCCGAAATTTGGGGCGCGCTGGTGCTGACCAACTACCTGTTCAAGGTGGGGGTGGAAGCGCTGATGACCCCGGTCACTTACCTGGTGGTCAACCGGTTGAAACGGGCCGAGCAGGAAGATTACTTTGACCGGGAGACGGATTTCAACCCCTTCCGGTTAAGTTGAGCCAGGCATTAATTGGATGTTAGCGGCAGTTGAACGTGGACCGGTGGCTGCACTTTACATACCCGATTCTAACAAACCTATGATAACCTTATCGGTTAGACAGGAGAACCGATCATGCAAAATCGACGCTTTTTGGCGGTTTTAGGAATATTGGTGGGGCTGATCCTGCTGGCTGGGACCTGCTCGGCGGGTTTTGTAGCCGGGCGGATGTATACCGGACAGCCGGCTGCCGGGCAGGCGGAACTGCCGGCGCTGCCTGGCATCCAGGATCTTGAGATTGGCCCGCCTGGCAGCGATACCCAGATGCCGGCTGACGCCGAAGCGCTGTTTCAGCCGTTCTGGCAGGCCTGGAACCTGATCGTCCAATCCTACGTGGACCAGCCGGTGAATAAGACTGTGCTGATGCGCGGCGCAATCAAGGGCATGTTTGACGCCCTGGGTGACGAGCATTCTTCGTACATGGACCCGCAGATGTTCGAGCAGTCAACCACCCGGCTGGACGGCAGTGAATATGAAGGCATTGGCGCGTGGGTGGATGTCAGCGGCAGCTACCTGAAGATCATTAGCCCCATGCCCGACTCACCGGCTGAGAAGGCCGGGCTGAAGGCCAACGATGAAGTGATCGCCATCGACGGCGAGGACATGACCGGCAAAGACGGCGAATACGCCCGCCAGCATGTGCTGGGGCCGCGCGGCACGATTGTGCGCCTGACCATCCGCCGCGAAGGCGTGGCTGAACCGTTTGACGTGGAAGTGGAGCGCGGCGCAATCGTGGTGCCGACCATCACCTACGAGATGCGTGAAGACGGCCTGGGCTACATCCAACTGCTGATCTTCGGCGATGACACCGCCGCGGATTTGGAAAATGCCTTAAACAAGCTGCTGGATCAGAACCCGAAGGGCATCATCCTCGACCTGCGCAACAACGGCGGTGGTTACCTGGAGACGGCGATCGATGTCGCCTCGCAGTTCATCGGCGACGGTGTGGTGATGTACGAACAGTATGGCGACGGCAGCGATCTGAAAGAATTTAAAGCCCGCCGCGGCGGCGCAGCCACCGAGATTCCGTTGGTGGTGCTGATCAATGAGGGCAGCGCCTCCGCTTCGGAAATCGTCGCCGGGGCAGTGCAGGACCGGGGGCGCGGCTACATGGTGGGCATGCAGTCGTATGGCAAAGGCTCGGTGCAAAATATCGTGCCGCTGGTGGAAGAGCAGGGCGCGGTGCGGGTGACGATCGCTCGCTGGCTGACCCCGAACAAGCGCCAGATCAATCAACTGGGCCTGCGCCCGGATTTTGTGGTTGAACTGACCGCCGATGAACTGGAGGCCGGGAAGGATCCGCAGCTGGAGATGGCGGTGCGGGTGCTGCTGGAACAGCTGCTTCCGCCGCCTACCCCGGTGCCCTCGCCGACCCCCACGGTCACCCCAGTCCCGTAACCGGTGCGGATGGATTTGAAGGAGTAAGCGCATGTTCTACGATCCGAGGTACCTGTGTTTTATGCTGCCGGCCTTCCTGTTGATGGCGGCGGTGCAGATGTATGTCAAATCTGCCTACAGCAAGTGGAGCCGCGTGCAGGCCCGCAGCCGTTTCACCGGCGAGCAGGCCGCCCGGCGGTTGATCCAGGCTGGCGGGCTGTACGACGTAACCGTGGAAGGCATCCGCGGCACGATGACCGACCACTACGACCCGCGCAGCAAAGTGCTGCGCCTGTCGGAGGGGGTGTATAATTCTCCCTCAGTAGCGGCGTTGGCGATCGCAGCCCACGAATTGGGGCATGCTATGCAGGACCACGAGGGGTATCTGCCGCTGCGCGTGCGCGGGGCGATCGTCCCGCTGGTCAACATCGGCTCCTACCTGGGCTGGATCCTGATCATCGTGGGCCTGATGATCCAGGCCACCGGGATCGCCTGGTTGGGCGTGGCGGTGTTTGCCGGCGGCGCGTTCTTCGCGCTGGTGACCCTGCCGGTGGAGTTGAACGCTTCGGCACGCGCGCGCGAACTGCTGGCGCAGTCCGGCCTGATCCAGGGCGAGGACGAGATGGGCGGTGTTTCAAACGTATTGAACGCAGCTGCGCTGACCTACGTAGCCGGGCTGGTGACGGCGGTGATGCAGTTGTTGTATTATGTGATGCTGGTATTAGGGATGGGCGGCCGCCGGCGCAGCTGAACGCTGCGTGGGGTGCTGTCGCAAGAGATAGGATGGGCGCTGTCATGAAGATGATCGTCATCGGTTGTGGCCGGATCGGGGCCGAGCTGGCCTACCGGCTGTATCAGAAGGGGAACCAGGTGGTTGTGATCGACCAACGCGAAAGCGCGTTCCAGAACCTGCCGATGGATTTCCGCGGCAGGCTGCTGGAAGGTCACGCCACCAGCCAGGATATGCTGCGCAGGGCCGGGATCCAGGAAGCCGATGGCGTTGCCGTGGTGACGAACTCGGACACCGTCAACGCGGTGGTGGCGCACATCGCCCGCTCGGTTTATAACGTGCCCAGCGTGGTGGTGCGCAATTACGACTCGCGCTACCGGGCGATGCACGAAGTCTTCGGGCTGCAGGTGGTTTCATCGGCCTCCTGGGGCGCACAGCGCATTGAAGAACTGCTCTACCAGCAGACCACCCGCACGGTCTTCTCAGCCGGCAACGGCGAGGTGGAGATCTACGAGTTCTCGATCAGCGAAGCCCTGGCCGGGCGGCAGCTCAAAGACCTGACCAACGGCGATACCGTCCCTGTGGCGGTGACGCGCGCCGGGCGGGCGGTGCTGCCCGATGCGACGATGCGCCTGGAAGAAGGGGATGTGGTGCTGGTCAGCGCCACACTGGACGGTAGTGAGTCGCTGCGGGCCAAGCTGCGCACGCAGAAGGAGAAATGAGCATGCTGGTCGTTATCGCCGGCGGAGGCCGGACAGGCACCCAGCTGGCCTATCACCTGATGGGCCAGAACCACGAAGTGCGCGTGGTCGAGCACCGCAGAGAAGTGCTGGCGCGCATCCACCGCGAGCTGCCCACCGAGATCATCTATGAAGGCAACCCGACCGATCTAGAAGTGCTGGAGCGGGCTGGGGTGCGCGAGGCGCGCGTGCTGGCGGCCTGCACCACCGTGGATGAAGACAACCTGGTGATCTGCTACATGGCGCGCTGCCATTTCGGGGTGGGGCGCACGATCGCCCGCATCAACGACCCGCGCAACGCCTGGTTGTTCGACGAGAAGTTCTGCGTGGACGTGGCCTTGAACCAGGCCAGTGTGATGGCCAGCATGATCGAAGAGGAAATGTCGTTCGGCGATATGATGACCCTGCTCAAGCTGCGCCGGGGCAACTACTCGCTGATCGAAGAGAAAATCCCGCCCGGCGCGCCGGCGGTGGGTGTGGCGCTGAAAGACCTGCAGTTGAAGGATGAAACGGTCATCGCCGCCATCATCCGCAACGGCAAGGTGATCGTGCCGCGCGGGCTGACCACCTTCGAAGTGGACGACGAAGTGCTGGCGGTCACCGGGCATGAGGGTCTGGAGCGCCTGCGCGAGTTGTTCTCTCCCAACCAGGTTTGAGCGGGGCGAGGGCGCGCAGCCCTCAGCGCTGAAAACGGACGGGCGGCCGCGGCCGCTCATCGACGGCAAGCTGGAAGATGTCGGGACGGGCATAATGGCCGGTCACGTCGAAATCCAGCTTGCTACGCGCCAGGTCATCCAGGTCCAGGTCGGCGAACAGCATCCCTTCACGGTCGAACAGCGGGCCGCTGAGCACCTCGCCCAGCGGGCTGATGATCACGCTGCCGCCGCGGCACATCACCTCGGGTTGGTTGGCCAGCTCATCCAGCCCGGGCAGGTCGGCCGGGTACATATCTTTGGTCACGTACTGGTTGCATCCGATCACAAAACAGCGCCCTTCCAGAGCGATATGGCGCAGGGTAGCCTGCCAGGCATCCCGGCTGTCGGCGGTGGGGGCCAGGTACAGCTCGACGCCCTTGGCGTACAGCGCCATGCGCGCCAGCGGCATATAGTTCTCCCAGCAGATCAGCCCGCCGATGCGCCCCAACGGGGTGTCGAGCACGGTCAGGGTGCTGCCGTCGCCCTCGCCCCAGATTAAGCGCTCGGCGGCGGTTGGCTTGAGCTTGCGATGCTTGCCCAGCAGGGCGCCGTCGGGGCCGAAGTACAGCACGCTGCAGTAGAGCGTGCCGCCGGAACTGTCGCCGTCGCGCTCGATCACGCCCACCGCCAGGTGGATGCCGGCCCGGCGGGCCGCCTCGCCGATGCGCTGTGTCTCCGGCCCGGGCACGTCGATCGACTGCTCCCAGTAGCGCTGCCAGGTCTGCCGGCCGAGCGGGCTGCGGCTGCCCACCACCATGCCAAACGACAGCCCGCGCGGGTAAGCGGGGATAAAGGCTTCGGGGAACAGCGCCAGCTGCGCTCCCTGGGCGGCGGCATCGGCGGTCAGGGAGCACAGTTTATCGACACAGGCCCGGCGATCGAACAGGGCCGGCGCCGCCTGTATGGCGGCTACGCGTACGGTTTGAGACATGCATAAGCTCCGTTTGGCTGAGTTGAATGGCCCGGGCCTGCCGGGGAAGCTCCCCCGGCGCCCAGGTCATTATACCCCCTCACCGCGGTCGGGATTGCACGGTATAATAATTTTCCGGGGCGTCCGGAGCCGGCTGTCCCGGCGGTAAATGAACGTTAGCAGCCAATACAGGAGCGAAGATGGCCGTTTTCGGACAGTCTGTCACCCGGGTGGATGCCCGTGCAAAAGTAACCGGAGAAGCCCTGTACGCCGGCGATATCAACCTTCCGGACCAGGCTTATCTGAAAATCCTGTTCTCACAGCGGGCGCACGCGGTGATCACGCGCCTGGATACCAGCCGGGCCGAGGCGCTGCCGGGCGTGCTGGCGGTATTCACCGCCCGAGATGTGCCGGTCAACGAGTATGGGCTGATTATGCCCGACCAGCCGGTGCTGTGCGGGCCGGGGTCGGCCAAGCCATATGCCGATCACGTGCGCTGGACGGGGGACCAGCTGGCGCTGGTGGTGGCCGAAACGGAAGCCATCGCCCAGCAGGCGCTGGGCCTGATCGAGGTCGATTACCAGGACCTGCCGTTAGTTTGCGACCCGCTGGCGGCGATGCAGGACGGTGCGCCGCTGCTGCACCCCGATACCGGCTCGAACGTTTTCTGCCATTATCGCATTCGCAAGGGCGACGTGGACGAAGCCTTCGCCGGCGCGGCGGTGGTCGTAGAGGGGGTCTACCAGACCCCGGTGCAGGAGCATGCCTACCTGCAGCCGGAGGCCGGGCTGGGCTATATCGACGAGCAGGGGCGGGTGACGGTGGTGGTGGGTGGGCAGTGGACTCACGAAGACCAGGAGCAGATCGCTCACGCCCTGGGTCTGCCGCTGGAGCAGGTGCGGGTGATTTACCCTGCCATCGGGGGGGCGTTTGGTGGGCGCGAAGATATGTCGGTGCAGATCGTGCTGGCGCTGGCTGCCTGGCGGCTGGCGCAGCGCGGCATCCACCGCCCGGTGAAGATCATCTGGAGCCGGGAAGAATCGATCATCGCACATCACAAGCGACACCCGTATACGATTAAGACCCGCTGGGGCGCGGCTAAAGACGGCCGCCTGCTGGCGGCTGAAGTGGAATTGATCGAGGATGGCGGCGGGTACGCCTATACCTCCACCAAGGTGCTGGGCAACGCCACGTTGATGTGCACCGGCCCGTACGAGATCCCCAACGTCAAGGTGGACGCCTATGCGGTGTACACCAACAACGTGGTGGGGGGCGCATTCCGCGGCTTTGGCGGCCCGCAGGGTGCTTTTGCGGCCGAGACGCAGATCAATCGCATCGCCGAAGCGCTGGGACTGGACCCGGTGGAGGTGCGCTTTAAAAACCTGCTGCGCGAAGGTTCGCTGCTCTCGGTGGGCACGCCGCTGCCAAAGGGCGTCAGCCTGCCGCAGGTGCTGGAGCGCTGTGTGGCCGCCGCCGGCTGGCAGGTGGAGCGCGACCAGCAGGGCCGCGAGCATGCCCGGCGCGGGGAAACGCTGCCGGTTCTGCCGCCCGCCCCGGCGGCCCACCTGAAGCGCGGCGTGGGCGTGGCGGCGGCTTTCAAGAACGTCGGCTTTTCGTTCGGCGCGCCGGAGCAGTGCACCGCCACGGTGGAACTGCACGGCGGCGGCCAGATCGAGCGCGTGGTGGTGCGGCACGCCGCGGCCGAGGTGGGCCAGGGGATTCACACCGTGCTGGCGCAGACTGCCGCCCAGGCCGCCGGTGTGGGGCTGGAGAAGATCGAGCTGATCGTCTCCGACACGGCCGAAACGGGCAATTCGGGCAGCGTCTCGGCTTCGCGCATGACCTTTATGGCCGGTAACTCAGTCAAGGGCGCGGTCGAGCAGGCGCTGGAGAAGTGGCAGGCCGAGGAACGCCCGGCGGTCGCCACATTCCAGTACCGCCCGCCGCGCACCACCCCGCTCGACCCGCAGACCGGCAAGTCGGAGCCGAATTTTGCTTATGGGTACGTGGCGCAGGCGATCACGGTGGAAGTTGACACCGAGACCGGTCATGTGCGCCTGCTGGACGTGATCTCAGCTAACGACGTGGGCCAGGCGGTCAACCCGCTGCAGGTGCAGGGGCAGATTGAGGGGGCAGTGGTGCAGGCGGCGGGATATGCCGTGCTGGAGAACTTTGTCCAGAAGGACGGTTTTGTGCAGACCCAGCACCTGTCCACGTACCTGATCCCCACCGTGCTGGATGTGCCCGAGCGGGTCCAGCCGCTGGTGTTGGAATACCCGGACCCGATCGGCCCGTATGGGGCGCGCGGGATGGGCGAGATGCCCTTCCTGCCGCTAACGCCCGCGGTGACCGCCGCGCTGCATGACGCGACCGGGGTGTGGTTCTATGAGTTCCCACTGACCCCCGAACGCGTGCTGCGCGGGCTGGGCAAACTTGGATGAAGCTGCTGAATCGAGCGGGA